>NZ_BAABFR010000031.1:0-50931 GCF_039541155.1 Tsukamurella soli | reverse complement strand
CCTGCGCGTCGTGCGTAGCGCGCGCCGCCGGACCACCGGCTGGACGTCGTCGGTGTCCGCGACCGCCGTCGTCTCGGCCGCCGGCTTCGCCGCCGCCGCACCCGACCTCGGCGCCGTCGCAGCGGGGGTGACCGCGGTGCTCGCGGTCCCGACCGTGGTCGCGGCGCGCCGACTACGCAGGCTGAAAGCCGCACCGGTACCGCCCCGCGGATACGCGCGCCGCGACCTGCCGCGGACATCGTCGGCGGCGTACGGCCCTGCTCGGCGTCTCGCGGACGCCGAGCAGGAGTTCCTCGCCCTGATGTCCGTCCTCGCCCGCACCCGGGCCCTCCCCGCCGAGGCGATCCGCGACCTCGACGACGCCGCCGACTCGTCGGCGGACGCCGTCGTCCGCTATGCCGTGCAGCTCCAGCACCTGGAGGCGGCCGCGCGTGCGGGTGTCCGGGGGCCGTCGGGGCCAGTGCTCGGCGCGTCGCTCGACGCCGGGCTGCGGCGCCTCGCCGAGGGCGTCGATGCGTATCTCGACATGGTGCGGTCCGCCGCGGCCACGGTGGCCGCCGCACACGGTGCGGCCCTCGGGCGGCCGGGGGTCGGTGCCGATGCCATCGACGCCGCGGTGCCGCAGCTGCGCGACACCGCCGATCGACTGCAGGCCTGGGCGTACGGGATCGCGGCGCTTCCGCCCGTGCCCCACCCACAGATCTGGTGAACTCCGGGTGTCACCGGCCACCCGACTCGGGGATCCCCCCGATATCTCCCTGAAATCGCAGGTCACGGGGTGACTTCGCACAGCATCGGGGCGCACGATGGGAGACATCGGGGATCGACGAAAGGTGTTGGAGATGTTTTGGAAGATCATCGGAGTGATCGCGGCGTTGTGGCTTGCGTTCCTCATTGTCAGCGTCCTGGTCAAGGCGCTGTTCCCGCTGGCGATACTGGGACTGGTGGTGATCGGTATCGTGACCGTGGTCAAGTGGCTGGGGTCCGGTAAGAAGACCACGGTCTAGCAGGCGGGGCGCGCCGCCCCGGTCGGGAGGTGGTGTGCGCGTCGCGATCGTCGCCGGTCCGGAGGCCGGTCACGCGCTACCCGCGCTCGCGCTGGCGACCGCGCTGGCCGCCGCGGGGGATACACCCGTGGTGTTCACCGGCGAGAGGTGGGGCGCTACGGGCACCGAGCGGGGTATCGACACCCGCGGGCTACCGGGCCTGTCGCCGCGGCCCGGGGACGACGACGGTGACGCCGGCCAGAAGATCCACGCGCGGGCGGCGCACATCGCCGCACTATTGCATCCGGAACTATCCTCCCTCGCACCAGATCTCGTGGTTTCAGACATCATCACCGCGGGCGGCGGGATGGCCGCCGAACGACTCGGGATCCCGTGGGTCGAATTGTCCCCGCATCCCCTGTACCTTCCGTCTCGCGGTCTCCCGCCGATCGGCTCCGGGCTCCCGCCGGGCGAGGGTGTCGGTGGGCGGCTGCGGGACGCGATCCTGCGGGCCCTGACGGCACGCCACATCCGTGCCGGCGCGCGGCAGCGCGGGGCGGCCAGGGCGTCGATCGGACTACCGTCGACCGACCCCGGGCCGCGGGCGCGGATAGTGGCCACGATCCCCGCGCTCGAGGTGGCCCGGCCCGACTGGCCGGCGCGCACCCACCTGGTCGGCCCGCTGACACTCGAGCCGACCGCCGCCCACTGCCCGGTGCCCGAGGGGGCGGGCCCTCTCGTGATGGTGGCGCCGTCGACCGCGGCCACCGGCACCGCGGGTCTGGCGGAGCTCGTCGTCGCAGGTCTGACTCCGGCGGCGTTCGGCGGCGCCGTTCGTGTCGCGATCTCGGCCCTGCACCCCACTGGATTCGACGAGCCATGGGTGGCAAGCGGATTCGGCCGGCAGGATCTACTCGTGCAGCAGGCCGACGTGGTGGTGTGCGGCGGCGGGCACGGCCTGCTGACCAAGGCTCTCACCGCGGGCCGCCCGGTCGTGGTGGTGCCCGGCGGCGGCGACCAGTGGGAGCTCGCGAACCGCGTCGCACGCGCGGGGCTGGGAGTGCTGGTACGGCCTGCTACACCCGACGGGATCGCGGCCGCGGTGCGCCGGGTACTCGGGGACCCGGGCTTCGCGGAGCGCGCCCGCGCCGCTGCCGAGGCCGCCGACGCGGTCGCGGACCCCGTCGCGGTATGCCGGTCGGCGCTCGCATAGCCGTCGGAACACGTGGCCACGACTGACTACTCTGGGTCCGTGCGGTTGACCGAGTTTCGCGAACTTCTCACCACCGAGTTCGGTGTCTCCAGAGGCGAGATGCTGATGACCGAGCACCGGCTCGCCGCGCTGGGGCGCACGGGCGAGGCCGCCATCGATGCGGGCGTCGACCCCCGCGATGTCTGGCGGGCGCTGTGTGCCGAGTTCGACGTACCCCGCGAGCGTTGGTGAGCGCCGCTGCCGTCAGTGCGCGATCGGCCCCGGTGACCACATGCCCGACCTCGTGACCGAGCCGAGCTCGGCATGTGCGGGAGTCGCGTCCGGCACGTACGGGATGTAGCGCTCGAGCGCGCCCCACTCGCGGCTCCAGTCACTGTCGAGATATGTCGCGACGGTGTCGGGCTTGCCCGACATCAGCGTCCAGCCGAGTGGGCCGCCGGCGCTGCCGCCCTCCCACGTGGTGGTGGCCGCGACCGCGAGGTCGCGCTCCGGCTGGATGCGCCACTTGGGCTGCTCGGCGATGCCACCGAACTCGGTCCACTGCCGCTGGCAGGGGAACGCGATCCCGGCGCCCCAGTCGATCAGCACGGCGTCGCGGCCGACCAGCTTCCCGAGCGGCTCGAGGTGCGGTACGCGCGGCGGCGTGTACGCGACCCAGTCGTGTGCCGACGGTGACGTCACCGTCGCCCGGATCCGCATCACCGTCGCCAGGCTCGGGACCATCGCTGCGGGAACCCGCAGGTTGCGCCACGCCGGCGCCGGGCCGATGTCGATGGGCGTCACCGTGCCGATCGCGCGGAAACCCGCTCCGTCCGCGCGCCCGAACTCCACGACGAAGCCGCCCGACTCGATGCGGCCGGCGACCGTGACGACCAGGAGTTTGCCCGCCCCCAGGGGCCTCCCGGACGAGCCGGGAAGCCGGTACCAGCCCGACACGGCACGCGCGACCTGCTGGTCGCCCGTCTGCAGGCTGCCCAGAACCGGCGTCCGCGCGGGGTCGAGGCCGAACGGCAGCGCGGCCGTGCTGCCGTTGACTCCCGGCGTGGCGAGCGTGCCGCCGCCGGTGCCGCCGGTGTTGGCCGCCGTGCGCGAGGCGTCGCCGGTCTGCACCACGTCGTCGGCGTTGGTGTTGGTCGCGGTGAGGTCTGTCGCGACGCCGTCGGGTGTGAAGTTCTCGTTGTGCTCACCGGCGAGGGCGGAGCTCTGCGTCCCCGAGACCGGTGTGAGCGTGCCCGCATCGGCGTCGGGCTCGGCCAGCACCCCGTCGGCCTCGCCGCACGGGTGGCCCGCGAGCGAGCGCAGGTTCTGCAGCCCGTACGAGTACGCCGGGTATTGATTGATGATCGACATCACGTTGGAGGCGCCGATCAGTGCGACCACCAGCGCCGCCGCCAGCGTCAGGGGCGCCGCGACAGGCCGCGCTAGGACCCCTCCCACCGCGCGGCCGAGACGGTTGTCGGCGACGATGGTCGGTACCGCAGGCCCGTCGCCGCGGATCAACAGGATCACCGCCCACACCGTGGTGAGCACGGCCAGCACCACGAACACCGACGCGATCGAGACACCCGCCACGGTCGGCGCCGCGCCGCCCCACGGGATGCCGTAGTTACCTGGATAGAACCACCCGTTGGTCGACTCGAAGCACAGCGCCAGGATCGCGAACAGCGCGGCGAGGAACGCCACGCGATAGCGGGCGGTGCGGATCGCCCGCGGCCCGACGGCCACCACCGCGACGGCCGCGATCATTGCGCCGAAGCCCGCGAATGCACCGAAGTGATGGGTCCACTTGGTGGGGTTGAACATCATCAGTAGCAGCGACATCAGGATCACCGACGCCACCCGCAGCGCCGGACCGCTCGCGATACCCGGGATCCGGCGCCGGCGCAGCAGCACCACGAGCACCGCGCCCACGGACGCGAACATCGCGAACATCGCGAACCGCCGCGCGATCGACCCGTTGGGGTTGGCCTGCAGCAGCGCGTCGTAGCGCTGGATCTCCTTGAACCACGGCTCGCTCGGACCCACCTGCGACAACAGGTGCGTCGACTGCAGCATCTCGCGCAGGCTGTGGTCGGCGAAGATCAGCAGCAGCACGGCCGACGCGGCAGCCAGAAGGGGGGCGAGCTCCGCGGCGTAGCCGAGCGTCCGGGAGCCGGCACTGCCCGCGACCGAGGCCGCGCGCACGCGGCCGGCCAGCGCCGCCCACAGTGGGCGGGCCGCGACCACGAACACCGCGAACGCGAAGCTGCCGGTCGGCGCCGCGGACAGTGTGAGCCCGGCCACCACCAGGCCCACGGCGGCCGGTGCCAGGCGTCGCGTCGCGACCGACCGCTCGACGCAGCACCAGGTGACCACGGTGCCGAACGCCACGATCGGTTCGGGCCGCAGGCCGGGGTTGTAGGTGAGCCAGAACAGGAGGAACACCGCCGCGGTCGCCCACAGCGCACGGTGGTAGTCGCGGCGATCGCGGCGCCGCGACAGGCCCAGCCGGGGGAGCACTTCGCGGGAGAGCAGCAGCCAGGTCGCGATCGCCGCCACGAGCGTGGGCAGCCTGAGCCAGGGGCTGGAGACCGACAGCTCGGTCATCCACGAGACCAGGTAGTAGGGCATCCCGAACGGCGCATAGGGCGCGTCGTAGTAGCGGAACACCTCGGGCATGTAGCCGGAGTGCAGCGACGCCTTGGCCATCCCGAGGATGTAGCCGTCGTCGGATGTCGGTGCACCCACGATGTGCCAGATCAACAGGGCGCCCACCACCACGGCGTCGGCGAGGCCCACATGCAGCCAGTGGCCGGGGATCACGCGCCGGGCCCGACGGCCGTCACCGCGGTCGAGGACCGCGAGGGCCACGATCGAGACGACCACCGCGAGCGCTCCGAGGATCATCGCGAGGCCCTTGAGCAGCGTCGGCGTCGTCGAGTACCGGGAGTCGACGGTGACGTGCGCGGAGAGTCCGGCCGGAGCGGCGCCACCTGTGGCGAGGTCTGAGAACAGCCCCACCACCTGCGGGCGGTAGTCGCCGTTCGTGAGCGATCCACTCCCGTTCGGGATGCCGGTGAAGGTCGCCGTCACGCGCTGCGCCGTCGCCGACACCGTCAGCGTCGTGCAGTGGGCCGCCTCGGCGCGCGGCACGGTCACCACCAGGCTGCCGCGGCTGCGGACGGTGACCGAGCGCCCGTCGACGGTGACGAACAGCCCCGCCGCCTGCGCCGAGTCGCCGGCCGCGGCGGGCAGCGTCGAGAACACCGCGGTCTCCTGGTCGGCGGGTGCCGACGCCAGCAATGCGCATGGGATGTGCGCGGTGAGGTCCTGCGGTCGGTACTGCACGAGCGGCGCACTGACCGGCGCGAAGCGCCCCGCCTGCGGCCAGTCGATCGCGACCGTCGTCTGCCGGACCGGCAGCAGCGGCGTGAGCAGCGCGAGGACCAATCCGATGAGGCCGGTGACGACCGCGATGATCCGTACCAGAGGAGTTCGGTCGGGTCGCCGCGCGGCTGGAGTGTTCACGGCTAGCAGGGTATCGGCCGCGTCCGACAGGTCCCCGCAGCCCGCGCCGCGACGGCCGAGACCGCGCCGGCGGACCGCTCGCGGTGGGACGTGATCGGTCTCATCGCGGAGTTATGATGTGACCACCGACATAACTGAAGTCTCCGCCCACCACCCCCGGGCCGGCGACACGAAGAGAAGGCCAGGTGGTTTCCGTGACCCTTGACTCCAATCCGCCGCTCGGCGTGACCGCACATCCCGCGGGTCGACACGACCAGGATCCGCGCGGCGGGCAGTCCGCCGCAGTGCAGTCGTTCTCGCTCGACGACCGGTACACCCGGGAAGAGGGCACCGTCTATCTCACCGGCATCCAGGCCCTGGTGCGCATGGTCCGCGACCGCGCCCGCCTCGACCGCCGGCAGAACCTCACCACAGCCTCGCTGATCTCCGGCTACGAGGGCTCGCCGCTGGCCGGCTACGACATCGAGATCGCCAAGCGCAGCCGATACCTGCGTGACTACGGCATCGTCCACCGCCCCGGGCTCAACGAGGAGATCGCCGCCACCTCCGTGATGGGCTCGCAGCTCGCCGCCAAGGTCGGGGACCTCGCGCACGGATACGACGGCGTCGTCGGCTACTGGTACGGCAAGGCCCCGGGGCTCGACCGCGCCTCCGATGCGCTGCGCCACGCGAACCTCATCGGGACCCACCCGCGCGGTGGGGCGGTCGCGTTGGTCGGCGACGACCCGGGCGCCAAGAGTTCGTCCGTGCCGGCCGCGTCCGAGATGGCCCTCGCCGACCTCTACATGCCGATCCTGTACCCGGCCGACTCGCAGGACATCCTCGATCTGGGGGTGCACGCCGCGATCATGTCGCGCGTCTCCGGCCTGTGGACGTCGTTGAAGATCTCGGCACATGTCGCCGACGGCGCGTCCACCGCCGATGTGCACCCCGACCGCATCCTGCCGGTGTACGGCGACATGGGCACCAGCCCGCACGTACCGAGCGGCCGGCTGCTCGGCGGCAGCCTCATGGAGCTCGAACAGAACCAGCTCACGGTCCGCATGCCGCGCGCCACCGAGTACGCGCGGATCAACAAGCTCAACCGGATCACGGTGCGTTCGTCCGACGACCGTATCGGCATCGTCGCCGCCGGCAAGACCTACCTGGACGTCCGCGAGGGGCTGCGGCTGATCGGTATCACCGACGCGGACCTGAGCCGCCTGGGCATCCGCATCCTCAAGATGGGCATGGTGTACCCGTTCGAGCGGCAGATCATGCGCGAGTTCATCGCCGGCCTCGACGAGGTGATCGTGGTCGAGGAGAAGCGCGACTTCCTCGAAACGATGATGCGCGACATCCTGTATCGGCACCCGGGTGCGCCGAACATCGTCGGCAAGACCAACGAGGACGGCTCCACGCTGTTCTCCCGGTTCGGGGAACTCGACGTCGACGCCGTCGCTCGTGGCCTGGCTTCGCGGCTCGCGCGCGCCCACAGCGTCCCGGCGGCGCGTGCCTGGCTCGACGGCAGGGCGCGTCAGCGCACCCGTATCGAGCTTCCCCTGGCCGTGCGCAGCCCGTACTTCTGCAGTGGCTGCCCGCACAACAGCTCCACCAAGGTAGATGTGGAGAGTGACACCCTCGTCGGCGCCGGTATCGGCTGCCATGTGATGGCGGTTCTGATGGATCCGCAGCAGGTGGGCAACGTGATCGGCCTCACCCAGATGGGTGGCGAGGGTGCGCAGTGGCTGGGCATGGCGCCCTTCCTCGAGCAGCAGCACTTCGTGCAGAACATCGGCGACGGTACGTTCATGCACTCCGGCTCGCTGGCGCTGCGCGCGGCGGTCGCGTCAGGGGAGCGCATCACGTACAAGCTGCTGTTCAACGGCACCGTCGCCATGACCGGCGGGCAGGACCCCGTCGGTCAGATGTCGCTGCCCGAGATCACGCGGCTGCTACAGGCCGAGCGGGTCGCCAAGATCGTCGTCACCACCGACGACCCGAAGCGGACGCGACGGCTGGGCATGCCGAAGGGGGTCGAGGTGCGCCGACGGGACGACATGCTCGATGTACAGCGCGAGCTCGCCGAGATCGACGGTGTCACCGTCCTCATCCACGACCAGCACTGTGCCGCCGAGAAGCGACGCATGCGCAAGCGCGGCACCTATCCGACGCCCGCGCAGCGCGTCATGATCAACGAGCGCATCTGCGAGGGCTGCGGCGACTGCGGGAAGAAGAGCAACTGCCTGTCGGTGCACCCCGTCGAGACCGAGTTCGGGCGCAAGACGCGCATCGACCAGAGTTCGTGCAATCTCGACTTCTCCTGTCTCGAAGGCGACTGCCCGTCGTTCGTGAGCGTCACCCCGGGCGCAGGCCGGGTACGCCGGGCCGCGCAGCCGATCGGCGCCGACGAGGTGCCGCCGCCCGTCGCCGCACGTCGTGATCGGGCCGGCTTCACCGTTCGCGTCACCGGCATCGGCGGCACGGGTGTCGTCACGGTGTCCCAGGTACTCGCCACGGCCGCGGTGCTGGATGGCAACGTCGCGCGCACCGTGGACATGACGGGCATGGCGCAGAAGGGCGGCGCCGTGGTCAGCGACATCAAGGTGTCGCCGGAGCCCGTCGACCAGGCGGCGAAGGTCGCGTCGGGCGACTGCGACCTGTACCTCTCGTGCGACGGGCTGGTCGGCGTCGACCCCGTCAACCTCAAGGTGGCCTCGCCCGAACGCACCACATCGGTCGTGTCCACCACGCAGATCCCCACCGGCGCGATGGTGATCGACACCGCGGTGGGGTATCCCGACACCACGCGGATCCACGACGCCATCGATCAGGCGTCGCTGCGGTCGGTGTACCTCGACCCCGGCATGCTGTCCGAGCGGCTGCTCGGCGACGAGCAGTACTCGAACATGCTGATGGTGGGCGCCGCGTACCAGACCGGTGCACTGCCTGTCTCGGCGGAGTCGATCGAGCACGCCATCGAGCTCAACGGCGTGGCGGTGGAGAAGAACCTGCAGGCGTTCCGCCGCGGCCGCCAGGCGGTGGCCGACCCGGCCGCCATCACCGTCGCGATCGAGGTCGTGCACGCGACGCCGGCGCCGGCGCCGCTGTCGGCGTTCGCAACCGACCTCACGGGCCGGCTCGACGGGGCGTCCGACGGCCTTCGTCATCTCGTGGCGGGCCGGCTCGACGAGCTCGTCGCCTACCAGAGCCAGGCGTATGCGCGCCGCTACTTCGACGACGTCGCACGGGTATTGCGCGCCGAGCGCACAGCGGGGTCCGACGGTGCCGGGCGCGGCGACGGTGAGCGGGTCACGGCCGCGGTCGCGCGCAATCTGTTCAAGCTGATGGCCTACAAGGACGAGTACGAGGTGGCCCGGCTGACGCAGGACGCGGAGTTCGCGGCGCGGGTGGCCGACCAGTTCGGCGCCGACGCCAAGAAGGCGATCCGTCTGCACCCGCCGACGCTGCGCGAGCTGGGAATGAAGAACAAGCTGGCTCTGGGCGAGTGGGCCGCACCCGGCATGCGGGGCCTGGCGCGGATGAAGCGGCTGCGCGGGACCATGCTGGACCCGTTCGGGCGCACGGAGGTCCGACGCACCGAACGCGCGCTGGTGGAGGAGTACCGCGGGCTGATCGATGCGATGGTCGCGCACCTCGCGGGGACCGGCTCCGGCGAGGTCGACGCCGTCGTGATGCTTGCGGAGCTGCCGGACGTGGTCCGCGGCTACGAGGGCGTCAAGATGGCCAACGTCGCGCAGTACCGCGACGAGGTCGCCGCGCAGCGGGCGCGGCTGGGCTGGTAACCCGCCTCACAGCCGTGGCGGCCGGCGCGACTCGCGCCGGCCGCTCGCCGTCTCGGCGTGGCGGCTTGAGTCGAACGAGCATTCGTCTACAGTGGGGCGTGTTCGTACGCGAGAAACCTGTCGTAGGGGTGGTCTAGCGTCAGCGACAACAGACACGGAAGGGTCGGCGGAAGCCGCTCCCTCCACAGAGAACTACCCAGAGCGGAGAACCACCATGGCACCTGCGGCGGATCGCGACAAGGCGCTCGAACTAGCCCTGCAGCAGATCGACAAGAACTACGGCAAGGGTTCGGTGATGCGCCTCGGTGACGAGGTGCGGCAGCCGATCTCGGTGATCCCCACGGGGTCGATCGCGCTCGACGTGGCGCTCGGCATCGGCGGACTGCCCCGGGGCCGGGTCGTCGAGATCTACGGCCCGGAGTCGTCGGGTAAGACGACGGTGGCACTGCACGCTGTCGCCAACGCCCAGGCCAACGGCGGGATCGCGGCGTTCATCGACGCCGAGCACGCACTCGACCCCGACTACGCGGCGAAGCTGGGTGTCGACACGGACGCCCTGCTGGTGTCCCAGCCGGACACCGGCGAGCAGGCGTTGGAGATCGCGGACATGCTGATCCGCTCGGGTGCCCTGGACATCCTGGTCATCGACTCGGTGGCGGCGCTGGTGCCGAAGGCCGAGATCGAGGGCGAGATGGGTGACAGCCACGTCGGGCTGCAGGCCCGGCTCATGAGTCAGGCGCTGCGGAAGATGACCGGCGCGCTGAACAACTCGGGCACCACGGCGATCTTCATCAACCAGCTGCGCGAGAAGATCGGCGTCATGTTCGGCTCGCCGGAGACCACCACCGGTGGTAAGGCGCTCAAGTTCTACTCGTCGGTGCGCCTCGACGTGCGGCGCATCGAGACCCTCAAGGACGGGGCCGACGCGGTGGGCAACCGCACCCGCGTCAAGGTGGTCAAGAACAAGGTGTCTCCGCCGTTCAAGCAGGCCGAGTTCGACATCATCTACGGCGTCGGCATCAGCAAGGAGGGGTCGATCATCGACATGGGTGTCGCCGAGGGCTTCATCCGCAAGTCCGGTTCCTGGTACACCTACGACGGTGACCAGCTCGGCCAGGGCAAGGAGAACGCTCGTAAGTTCCTGCTGGAGAACACCGACGTCCGCGACGAGATCGAGAAGCGGATCAAGGAGAAGCTCGGTGTGGGCGCGGACGTGACGGCCGACGAGGACGAGATCGCCCCGGCGCCCGTCGAGTTCTGATGCACATCGTGGCGGCCGGCGGGCGCTTCGAGCCCGTCGGCGAGGCCGCGCCGGACCTCTCGGTCGCCGCGCCGGATCGGTCGGTGGCTGATCTGGATTCCGAGGTCGTTCCCGATTCGGAACCTCTGGATCCGGGAGAGACGGTGCGCCGGGAGGGGCAGGCGCGAGACCTGATCTACCGGGCCCTCGCCGCCCGTGACCACTCCACCGCGGAGTTGCGGACCAAGCTGGCCAAGCGCGGGTTCGACGAGGATCTGGCCGAGCGCGTGCTGGCGAAGTTCGTGCACGCGGGTCTCGTCGACGACGCGGCGTTCGCGCAGCGCTGGGTCGAGTCGCGGCACAGGTACGCCGGTCGCGGCCGGCGGGCGCTCGCTATGGAGTTGCAGCGCAAGGGGGTCGGCGGCGCGGCCGCCGCGGAGGCGCTCGATCAGGTGAGCCGCGACGACGAGCGGGAGCGCGCCGCCGAGCTGGTCGAGCGGAAGCTGGCGCGGCAGGTCGTGCCAGCCGACCGGGTCGAGCGCGACCGGCTGGTGCAGCGCCTCGTCGGCATGCTCGGCCGCCGCGGCTACCACCCGTCGCTCGCCCTGTCGGTGGTGCTGGACCGGATCCGCGCTGCGGTGGAGGACACGGGAGATGCGACGCAGGCGGGGGACGCGATGGAGGAGGCCCTGTGACGCATCTGCTGTTCTCGTACGGCACGCTGCAGCTGCCCGCCGTGCAGGCCGAGGTGTTCGGCGGCCCGATCGCGGGTACACCGGACGCGGTGGTCGGTTTCGTGGTGGAGCAACTGACCATCGAGGATCCGGAGGTGGTGGCACTCAGCGGGGCCGCGGTCCATCCGGTCCTCGTCCCGGGCGCCGCGACTGCCGAAGTCGTGGGCACCGTTTTCGAGGTCACCGACGCCCAGCTGACGGCGGCTGACGACTACGAGGTCGACGCGTACGTCCGTCGCGGGTTCCCGTTGCGGTCGGGGCGCACGGCCTGGGTGTACGTGCTCGACGCGCCGGGCGATGAGCCGGCGCGGGACTGCTAGGTCGCCCTCCCGACGTACGCTCCAGATGTGAGCCTCTCCGTGCACCCCGGGACGGCGCATCGGCGCGGCCGGTCGGCAGGCACCGCGTGTGTGGTGTCGTTGGCAGTTGCAGCGTCAGCCGGAGCCTGCGATCGCGACAACACCACCGCGACCGAGGCGGGCGTGATCTGCAACATCGGCGAGCACGGATTCTCCGTGTCGACCGAGGACTGCTCGGTGCGGTGAGCGCCGAGCGGACGCCGACACCGACGAGTTGATCGGTGTACGGCGCCGCCCACGTGGTGAGGTACGCGAGCGGCGCCGCCCCCGGCGCGGACAGCCGACGGTTCTGTCGGCCGCCGCTGGATCCGGCGCGGGCCGCGCCGGGTGGACTCGGTCGCGCTACGCCGACTCTCGCCGGCGCGGCACCGTCCCGTTGTTGGTGATCTGGACGATCGGGAGGCGGAGCGCACCGGGCGCGTCGGCAGGGACGATCGGTGCGACGGGCGGGACAGGCGAGATGCGGCGGTAGCCCTCGGCCTGGGGAGCGCGGTTGTCGGCCTCGCCCTTGTTGGGCCACAGGGCCGCGGCGCGCTCCGCCTGCGCGGTGATCGTCAGCGACGGGTTCACGCCGAGGTTCGCGGACACCGAGGAGCCGTCGACGACGCTCAGCGTCGGGTAGCCGTACACCCGGTGGTAGGCGTCGATCACGCCGCTGTCGCGGTCGGCGCCGATCGCGCAGCCGCCGAGGAAGTGCGCCGTCATGGGGATGTTGAACACCTCACCCCAGGTGCCGGCCGGCACGCCGTCGACCTTCTCGGCGATCCGTCGCGTGGCCTCGTTGCCGAGCGGGATCCACGTCGGGTTGGGCTCGCCGTGGCCCTGCCGGCTGGACAGGTGCCGGCCGCGCAGGCCGCTCTTGGTGAACGTCGTGATCGAGTTGTCGAGCGACTGCATGACCAGGGCGATCACCGTGCGCTCGCTCCAGCCCTTCACGAAGAGCACGCGCGCCAGGTTCACCGGATGCCGCGCTGCGGTGCCGGCGAACCGCAGCCAACGCGGCGCGGTGCCGCCACCGTCGGTCATGAGCGTCTGCAGCATGCCCATCGCGTTGGAGCCCTTGCCGTACCGCACGGGCTCGACGTGGGTGTCCGGGCTGGGGTAGAACGACGACGTGATCGCGACGCCGCGGGTCAGGTCGAGGTCCTTGTCGACGGAGTAGCGGATCGCCGACAGGATGGACTCGGAGTTGGTACGGGTCAGGGTGCCGAGCCGGTTGGACAACGCGGGCAGCGAGCCGTCGTCCTTGAGTGAATGCAGCAGATTCTGCGTGCCCCAGGTGCCGGCGGCCAGCACCACGTGCTGCGCGGTCAGGGTGCGGCGCCTGCGCTTCGATCGGGACCCGGTCCGCTTGGTGGACACCTCCCAGACCCCGTCGGGGCGCTCGCTCAGGGAGGTCACCGTCGTCATCGGCAGGATCTCCGCGCCACCCTTCTCGGCGAGCGCGAGATAGTTCTTCAGCAGGGTGTTCTTGGCGCCGTGCCGGCAGCCGGTCATGCACTCGCCGCACTCGATGCAGCCGGTGCGGTCCGGGCCCGCCCCGCCGAAGAACGGGTCGGGCACCGTCTTCCCGGGCTCGCCGAAGTACACGCCGACCGGTGTCTGGATGAACGTGTCACCCACGCCCATCTCGTCGGCGACCGACTTGATGATCTCGTCGGACGGCGTCATGTGCGGGTTCTGCACCACGCCCAGCATCCGCCGCGCCTGGTCGTAGTACGGCGACAGCTCGTCGAACCAGTCGGTGATGCCGGACCACTGGGGATCGTTGAAGAACGGTGCCGGCGGCTTGTACAGCGTATTGGCGTAGTTCAGCGAGCCGCCACCCACGCCGGCGCCGGCCAGGATGACGCAGTCGCGGAGCAGGTGGATGCGCTGGACGCCGTACGCGCCGAGCGCGGGCGCCCAGACGAACTTCTTCACGTCCCAGCTGGTCTTGGCGAACTCCTCGTCGGTGAACCGGCGGCCGGCTTCGAGCACGCCGACGCGGTATCCCTTCTCGGTGAGGCGCAGCGCGGTGACGCTGCCACCGAATCCGGAGCCGACCACGATCACGTCGTAGTCGGTGTTCGGCGCAGGGCTGTGGGGGTCGGTCATGGAAGATCCCTCTCTGGGGGGCTGAACGGGGGATGGTCTACAGGATCGCGACCCGGGGCGGTGCAGGTCACGTCGCGGCGGGCGATCGGGCGTCAGCCGGGCGGGCGGTGTCAGTCGAACACCGGGAGCCCGGCCTCCTCCTCGACCATGGACTGGGCGATGCGCCGTGCACGAACGGCGGCGCGGTCGGCCTTGACGTTCACATCGCGCCGCGGCAACAGGTCGTCGTCGAGCCGGGACTGGACGGCCTCGAGCACCTCGACGTCGCGGGCGGCCATGCGGTGGAACATCGCCCGCAGGTAGTCGGCGACGATGCCGCGCCGGGTCTCGTAGTCGCGGGCGAGCTGCAGGAAGACGTGCGTCGCGGTGTCGGTCTCTGGCGTGAACCCCTGCAACCGCACCAGGCGATACGCGCGTTCGCCCTCGACGGGGATGATCACGTACCGCTGTGCGTGCAGGCCGGGGGAGACGAAGGCGCCCTCCTCGACGCGATCGCACGAGGTCTCGGCGGGCAGGCCGGTGGCCTCGGCCTCCCACTCGGCGAGCGTGGCGCGCGGCAGCGTGCGGGCGTAGGCGACCGACAGCTCCGACACGTGTACCTCGTCGAGTTGGGGCAGCGCCTCGATGCCGGGCGGCGCGGCTTCCGGATACATCAGGAAGACGTTCGTCAGGTCGAGGTAGTGCTCGTGCAGTAGGAGGTAGTTGGCCTCGACACGGAAGGTCTCGCGGGTGTCGGCATAGCCGGCGTCGAGGTTCCAGGGCGAGTTCGGCACCGGGCGCAGGTCGGCGGCGCGCGCGTCACCGAGCCAGATCCACACGAAGGCGCCGTCCTCGCGGACCGGGTACGCGCGCACCGCGGCGTTCGACGGCGCGTACTCCTGCGACGGCACGCGCAGCAGCCGCCCCTCGCCGTCGTAGACGCAGCCGTGGTAGCCGCACACCAGCAGGTCACCGTCGCGGTGGCCGCGCGAGAGCGGGTAGGCGCGGTGCACGCATCGGTCCTCGAGGGCTACGACGGTGCCATTCGACCGGCGGTACAGCACCACGTGCGTGCCGAGCAGACGACGCGCCACGACACCGTCGGCACCCAGCTCGTCGCCGAACGCGGCGACGTACCAGGTGTTCAGGGGGTAGTTCGCGATCACAGGTCCAACACCAGCCTCTCGGAACGGGCACGCGAGACGCAGATCATGATCGTCTCGCCGGATTCGCGTTCGGACTCGGACAGGACCGAGTCGCGGTGGTCGGCGACGCCCTCCAGCACGTCGCACTCGCAGGTGCCACACACGCCCTCCATGCACGACCCGAGGACGTCGACCCCGGCGGCCTCCACGGCGGAGTAGATACTGGTCCCGGCGGGCACGGTGACGGTGACGCCGGACCGCTGGCAGTCCACCTCGAACGCGGTGTCGGGCGCCGGCTCGTCCGTGACCTTGGCGGAGAACCGCTCGACGTGCGCGGTGGTCCCGTCGCGGTCCCGGCAGCCCGCCTCGACGGCCGTGAGTAGCCGCTCGGGCCCGCAGCAGTACACGGCAGTGTCGGTACGGGGCCGCGCGAGCAGCGCGTCGAGGTCGAGTCGGTCGCGTTCGTCGCGCGGGATCAGCGTGACCTGCTCGGCATGCGGGGCGAGCTCGTCGAGGAAGCCCATCGACGCGCGGGAGCGGCCCACGTAGTGCAGCTCCCATTCGGCGCCGATCGCCTGGGCGGCCGCGATCATCGGCAGCAGGGGGGTGATGCCGATACCGCCGGCGACGAACAGGTAGCGCCGCGCCCGGACGAAGGGGAAGTGGTTGCGCGGGCCGCGGATCCGGACCGTCGCGCCCTCGCGCAGGTGCTCGTGGATGTACCGGGATCCGCCGCGCGACTGCGGATCGAGCAGCACGCCGATCCTCCAGTGCCGCCGGTCGCGGGTGTCGCCGCACAGCGAGTACTGGCGGACCAGGTCGGGGAGCAGCAGATCGATGTGTGCGCCAGGGCTCCACTGCGGCAGCTCGGCACCGTCGGGCGCGGCGAGCGTGAGCGCGACGACACCGTCCGCGACCACCTCGCGGCGCACTACCTCCAGATCGGCCTCGACCTCGCGGAAGGTCGCCCGGCCGAGCGCCTCCGCGGTGGTCACGACGCCCGCCGGACAGGGATCGAGCTGTACTGGTTGAGGAACAGGGAAGCCACGCGGGTCGGCTCGGCGGCGAGCTCGAGGTCGGGGAACCGCTCGAGCGTCTGCTGGATCCACAGCTTGAGCTCGAGGCGGGCCAGGTTCGCGCCGAGACAGAAGTGCCGCCCGCGCCCGCCGAACGCCTGGTGCTGTTCGAGTCCCGCCCGGGTGATGTCGAACCGGTCGGCGTCCTCGAACAGCTCCGCGTCGCGGTTCGACGAGAGGTACCACAGCAGGACACGGTCGCCGGCCTTGATGTGCTGCCCGCGTAGCTCGACGTCCTTGGTGGCCGCGCGCCCCATGAACGCGAACGCGGGGAAGCAGCGCAGTCCCTCCTCGACGGTGGCCTCGATCAGCTCGGGGCGTTCGCGCAGCAGCGCCAGCTGATCGGGGTTGCGCAGCAGCGCGAGCATGGTGGCGCTGTACACCGACCGCGTCGAGTCGTTGCCGGCCGACATGAGCAGGATGAAGAAGACCGCCAGCTCCATGTCGTCGAGCTTCTCGCCGTCGACCTCGGCGTTCATCATCGCCGTGATGAGATCGTCGCGCGGCTCGGCCCGGCGCGCCGCGATCTGGCCGCCGAGGTACTCCACGATCTCCATCAGCACCGCCTGGGTGTCGGACCACTGCTCCCGGATCTCGGGGTCCTCGAACGCGGTGAACACGTTGGTCCAGTGCACCAGCCGCGCGTCGTCCTCGGGCGGGGTGCCCAGCATCGAGCCGATGACGCGGGCCGGGACCGGGCGCGCGACGTCGGCGACCAGGTCCCACTCCCGCCGGTCGGCGACCCCGTCGAGCACATGTGAGACGATCCGATCGATGTGTCCCTCGTGCTCGGCTATCCGGTCGGGCGTGAACACCTTGCTGACCAGTGCCTTGATCCGGTCGTGGCGGGGCGGGTCCATCGAGATCATCTGGAGACGCTGGATGTCGAGCGGCACGCCGATGTCGTCCACCAGGAAGATGCCTCGAAGCTCGGACGAATAGGTCTTGTAGTCGCGGCTGACCGCGCGGACGTCCTCGGCGCGGGTGATGGACCAGAATCCGCCCTCTTCGGGAGCGCCACGTTGCGGGCTGAAGTGCACCGGGTGCTCGCTGCGGAGACGGGCGAAGAGCTCGTACGGCGGACCGCCCTGCCACAGTGCGGGGTCGGCGAGGTCGATGCTGGTCAGATCGGATTCCGTGGCTGCGGTGGTCATCCGTGACTCCTCGGGCTGGCGGTGGGCTGGTGACGTGTTTCACGAATCGGCTGAGTGATAACAGTCAATACACATTTGCCAAAAGTGTCAAGACTGCGACGAAAACTCTGGAGATGTATTCTGGCCTGGTGTCAGAGCAGGTGAGCTTCCAGGTCGAGATGCGCCTACTGCTGCGCGAGCGGATCCTCGACGCCGCGCGCGAGCTGGTGGTCGCGAGCGGCTGGAGTGCGGTCAACATGTCCCAGGTCGCGCGCCGCGTCGGCGTCAGCCGTCCCGCGCTGTACAACGAGATCGGGAACCGGCAGGACCTCGCGACCGCACTCATCGAGCACGAGACGGACCACTTCCTGGAGGGGATCGTCGGCGTGCTCGCGGACAATCCCGACGACCCGGTCGACGGACTCGCGGCCGCTGCGCGGTTCACGTTGGTGGAGGGCGGCGACAACACCCTGCTGCGCACCATCCTGGCGGGCGAGCACCGATCCGAGGACGGACTGCTGCCGCTGGTGACCGCGGAGCCCGAGCCGGTGCTCGGGCGCGCGATCGACTCGGTGTCGGGTGCGCTGCGGGCGCAGTACGGCGACATCGTCGCACCCCCGCTCGCGCGGGTTCTCGACGAGGTGTTCGTCCGGCTCACGTTGAGTCATCTGCTGCAGCCGCGGGGCTCGGTCGACGATGCCGTCGCGCAGATCCGGCAGGTGGTCGCGGGCCTCGCCGCCGCGCCCGGGTAGCCGGGAGGTGTCCCCGGCGCCGGCCGGGGTTCAGCCTGCGGGGATCGCCTCGACCGTGCCGAACGTGTCCAGTACCAGGAGTGACAGCTCCACGTACACGCGTCGGGTGTCGATCGGATGCCCCAGGCTCTGCTCGGCCTGGCGTATCCGGTAGCGAACGGTGTTGGGGTGCACGTTCATCTGCGCGGCGGTGCGCGCGGCATTGCACTGGTTCGCCAGGTACCGCAGGAGGGTCCCGCGGATCCGGGTCGCGCCCTCGTCGGCCCCGGACAGTTCGCCGAGCTCGCGGGAGACCATGTCGGAGACGGCCCACGGGCCGGCGAGGCCGGTAGCGATGCAGCTGATCTCGACGTCGCGATAGCCGACGATGGGGCGGGCGTGTCCGGTCGCACCCGAGAGTGCCTGTGCCGCCAGCGCCTCCCGGTGGGAACGCACGAAACCCTCACCGCCGGAATATGTTCCGCCGACAGCGAGGTGGACGTGCGGGCGAATGGCCCCGGCCTCCGAGTCGACCGCGTGGGATGCCGCGGCCCACATCCAGATGCTGCGGGTGCCGCTCTCCACGGTGAGTCGTCCACGCGCCCCGGTGGTTTCGGCGACGGTTGCAGCCGACCGCTCGAGCTCGCGCTCGACTGCGGCGTCGGGGATCTCGTCGTCCGCCCAGATCACGTACGCCGTGTGCGCTCCGCGCAGGCGATAGCCCAGCTCGCTGGACGCGGCGTCGAGGTCGACGGGTTCTCCGCCGACGATGGCACGTACCTTGGCGCCGCGCCGCGCCGCCGTGATCCGATCGAACTCGAGGCGCTCCGTATCGTACGTGGCGATGATCTGCTCGACCGAATGGTCGAGCCACCGCGACGTGCGCTCCCAGAACCGCACTAGGACGAGGGTGCGGACGTCGGGATCCTCGATGCGACGCTCGACGACAGCGGTGATGTAGCCCCACACCGCGCGCTGCCCGGCGCGGTAGCCCGCCAGCAGCACGCCCATGTCATATCCCCGCATGATCATCGTGCGCGCCAGATCGGTCGCCTCGACGGGCATCCGGGGCTCGAAGTGCTCGCGCTCGAGCTGCACGATGAACTCCCGCCAGTGGCCGCGCGTGCACGCGTGAAGGTCCCGGCGCAGCGATTCATCTGCTGCGAATTCAGGTACAGCAGCGAGGATCTCGCCGTCGACCAGGTCCGCGAGTCCCTCGACGCCGCCGTCCGTCGCAGCAGTACAGCTGAAGTCTGCGAGCCATCGCGCAGCCGCGTCCATGGTCTACCTCCGAGCTTGTCCGTCGGAACAGATGGTGATGTGGGGCTTGTCGTGCTCGCCCAAGAAAGTGAGGGGCAGCATATCCGATGCTGGCGGTGTTCCGAATCGACCGACCAGTGAAGGAGCCGCGCATGGCGGATGCACCTCCGCCCGCTTTCACGGCATCTCCGACGGCCCCGACGGCATCTCCGAAGGTCACGCCACCCCCGAAGATCACGTCGCCACCGAAGGTCACGCCACCTCCGGTGCCGACGTCCCGCCCCTCGGCGTTCGGCATCTTCCGAGCGAATTTCTCGGCGTCCGTTGTCGACTCGCTCCGGACGTCGGGGCGGGCCCTGCGCATGCTGATCATGTCCCTCGTCGCCCTGGTGGAGGACGTGCTGAAGCTGCGGCTCCAGTGGAAGGAGACGGTGTATCAGATCTGGTTCATGATCAGCGTCACCACGCTTCCCGGCATCATGATCGCGATCCCGTTCGGCATCGTGATGGCCATCCAGGTCGGCAACATCCTGGATCAGCTGGGGGCGCAGGGGCTGGCGGGTGCGGCGTCCGGCCTGAGCATCATCGCCCAGGCGTCACCGATCGCCACCGGGCTGCTGCTCGGTGGCGCGGCAGCATCCGCGATCGCGGCCGACCTCGGCGCGCGGACCATCCGCGAGGAGACCGATGCCATGCGCGTCATGGGCATCAATCCCCTGAACCGGCTGGTCGTCCCGCGCCTGCTGGCCGCGTGGATCGTGGCTCCGATGCTCAACATCCTCATCACCGTGGTCGCCGTCGTATCGGCCTACATGGTCGCGGCGGGTGCGCAGGGCGTGACGCCGGGCTCGTTCTGGTTGACCTTCGGCGCGTTCACCCGGCCACTCGATGTGTGGCTCTCCCTGGGCAAAGCGGTGGTGTTCGGCACGATCATCGCCGTGATCGGCTGTCAGCGAGGCCTCGAGGCCAAGGGCGGCTCGCGTGGTGTCGCGGACGCGGTGAACGCCACCGTCGTGCTGTCGTTCGTGCTGATCTTCGTGGTGAACCTGGTCGGCGCCCAGCTGGTGACGGTGTTCTGGCCGATGCAGTTGGGTTGACGTGCCCCGGGTCGGTCAGGCTCCTCTGCACGCGGGCGGGGTGGAGTCGAGGAACGACAGGTCGCCGATCGCGGGCCTGAATCGGTCGAAGCCGCCGGCGCGCGTGAGGAGACGGTCGACCTCGCCGTCCCCGAGCGACGCCCGCAGCGCCCGCTGCCACGCGCCGGACGAGATCATATCCGTGAGCGCGGCGTCGACGGCGTCCTTGGCCGCGGTGTCGCCCTTCGCCAGGCCGATGCCGTACCGCTCGGTCGCGAACGGCGAGCCCGCCTTCTGGAGGCGACCGCCGACGCACGCGTCCTTGGGGTAAGACATGTCCACCGTCCGGAACTCGCCGGCATACAGCTGCGCGAACCCCGCCAGGATCGTCTCGTCCGTGGTCACCGCGTCGACCTCCTTCTGGTGCAGCGCCGTGACGCACGCGCTGTAGGAGTCGAACTCCTGCAACTGCACGCCCGGCAGCTGCGCCTTGACGTTCTGCGCGGACGTCGAGCCGGACACCGAGCAGAGCGTCCTACCCTTGCCGAGGTCGGTGAGCGAGCGGAGCGTCGTGTCGTCGGCGCGGACCAGCAGGCCCTGGCGGAGCACCAGGTACGGGCCCGCGAAGGCGACCCGCTTCGCCCGGGCGGCGTCGATCGAGTAGGTCGCGGCGATGATGTCGACCTCCCCGTTGCCGATCAGGGTCTCGCGCTGCGCCGACGGCGTCTCCCGCCAGGTGATCCGGGGGTGGCGCCAACCGTGCTCATCGGCGATCCGGTCGACCACATAGGTGGCGACGTCCACGTCGAAACCGGACATCGACCTGTCCGGGTTCCGCATGCCCAGGCCGGGCTGGTCGTACTTGGTCCCCAGGATGACGCGCCCGCCCTCGATGTCCTTCAGCAGATCGCGTGGGTCGGTGGTGCCGCACGTGGTGAGCAGCGCGGCGAGGAGTCCGACGGTGACGGCGAGTGCCCCGGCCACCCGGCAGCGCGGCCCGGGCGGTTGCGCAGGACAGATCACGGCCATCCGCTAGTGGCTCAGGATCTTGCCGAGGAAGTCCTTGGCGCGGCGAGACTTCGGTGCGGTGAAGAACGACTCGGGGTCGGTGTCCTCGACCACCCCGCCGTCGGCCATGAACACGATCCGATCGGCCGCCCTGCGGGCGAAGCCCATCTCGTGGGTGACCACGACCATGGTCATACCCTCCCTCGCGAGACCGACCATCACGTCGAGCACCTCGCCCACCATCTCGGGGTCGAGGGCGGACGTGGGTTCGTCGAACAGCATCACCTTCGGATCCATCGCCAGCGCCCGCGCGATCGCGACGCGCTGCTGCTGGCCGCCGGACAGCTGCGCCGGGCTCTTCTCCGCCTGGCTGTCGACCCCCACCCGACGCAACAGCTCCATGCCCCGCTTGCGGGCGTCGTCCGCCGACGCCTTGCGCACCTTCATCGGCGCGAGCGTGACGTTCTCGATGATCGTCCGGTGGGGGAAGAGGTTGAACGACTGGAACACCATGCCGACGTCGGCCCGCAGCGCGGCGAGCGGTCGGCCCTCGTCCGGTAGCACCTTCCCGTCGATGCGGATCTCGCCCGAGTCGATCGGCTCCAGCCGGTTGATCGTGCGGCACAGCGTCGACTTGCCCGAGCCCGACGGCCCCAGGATCACCACCACCTGACCGCGGGGCACGACCAGATCGATGTCCTTGAGCACGTGCAGGTCCCCGAAGTGCTTCTGCACGCCGCGGATCTCGATCATCGGAGCCGCGTCGCCGGCGCATCCACAAGCGCTGGGAGTGGTCATGCACCTCAGCGTAGGTAACCGGGCGCCATAGCACAGGGTGACCGGCGGAACGGTCGGGTAATAGACGGGTAAACATCGCTTTGCGAAGCGTCCCGGTCGACGCGGGAGCTGATTTGCATCGCCCCCGTACCCTGGACTGGTGAAACCCATGGAAGCCATCGACGCGGACCGGAGCGACACGGCGACGGTGACCTCGGGCCCGATCGCGACTCGCACCTATGAGGTCCGCACCTACGGGTGCCAGATGAACGTCCACGACTCCGAGCGGCTGTCGGGGCTGCTCGAGGATGCCGGATACGTGCGCGCCGACGGTGGCGAGCAGGCCGACCTCGTCGTCTTCAACACCTGCGCCGTCCGCGAGAACGCCGACAACAAGCTGTACGGGAACTTGAGCCATCTGGCGCCCGTCAAGCGTGCCCGGCCCGGTATGCAGATCGCGGTGGGCGGCTGCCTCGCGCAGAAGGACCGCGGCGTCGTCGTCGACAAGGCGCCCTGGGTCGACGTCGTGTTCGGCACCCACAACATCGGCTCGCTGCCCGCCCTGCTCGACCGGGCGCGGCACAACCGGCGCGCCGAGGTCGAGATCCGGGAGGCCCTCGAGTCCTTTCCCTCGACGCTGCCCGCGCGGCGCGAGAGCGCCTACTCCGGCTGGGTGTCGATCTCGGTGGGCTGCAACAACACGTGCACGTTCTGCATCGTCCCGTCGCTCCGCGGCAAGGAGGTCGACCGCCGGCCCGGCGACGTCCTCGCCGAGGTGGCGGCACTCGCCGACCAGGGGGTCCTCGAGGTCACCCTGCTCGGGCAGAACGTCAACGCGTACGGCGTCAACTTCGCCGACCCCGACATGCCGCGTGACCGCAGCGCGTTCAGCGCTCTCCTGCGCGCGTGCGGCACCGTCGACGGCCTCGAACGCGTGCGGTTCACCAGCCCGCACCCCGCCGAGTTCACCGACGACGTGATCGACGCGATGGCCGAGACGCCCGTCGTGTGCCCGCAGTTGCACATGCCGCTGCAGTCCGGGTCCGACCGGGTGCTCAAGGTGATGCGGCGCAGCTACCGCAGTGCGAAGTTCCTCGCGATCCTCGACCGGGTGCGGGATCGCATCCCGCACGCCGCGATCACCACCGACATCATCGTCGGGTTCCCAGGTGAGACGGAGGAGGACTTCCAGGCCACCCTCGACGTCGTCGAGCGCGCCCGGTTCTCCAGCGCCTTCACCTTCCAGTACTCGATCCGCCCCGGAACGCCGGCCGCGGACCTGCCCGACCAGCTTCCCAAGGCCGTCGTCCAGGAGCGGTACGACCGCCTCATCGCGCTGCAGGAGCGGATCACCCTGGCAGAGAACCGCAAGCAGGTCGGCCAGACCGTGGAGTTGCTCGTCGCCGCCGGCGAGGGGCGCAAGGACGGCGAGACCGGTCGCATGTCGGGCCGGGCCCGCGACGGCCGGCTGGTGCACTTCGCCTCCGCGTCCAGTGTGCGGCCGGGCGACATCGTCACCACGGTGGTCACCGCCGCCGCGCCGCACCACCTCGTGGCCGACGGTGGCGTGCTCACACACCGTCGTACCCGGGCGGGCGACAACTACGCCGCCGAGATCACGCCCGTCACCGGTCCGGCCGGCGACGACCGGATCGGCGTCGGCCTGGGCCTGCCGTCCGTCGGGCGTCCGACGGTGCCGGTGGGGCCATCCGGCTGTCCGACCGGGTGTGCGTGATCCCGGGGGAGCAGGGCTGCGTGAACAGAGGAGAATCAGCACTATGAGCACCGACCACAACCCGAGCCACGCGGGCCAGCCGATCGAGCCGGAGGGGCCGCGCACGCAGGCCGACCTCGACGACCTGCGTCGCGAGGTCGACGACACCGAGCGCCGCCTCGCGGCCCAGATCGAGCCGGGGCCACGCCTGATCGCGGTGGCGGCGTGCATCATCGTCGTCGGAGGCGCCCTGTTCCTGCCGCATACCGGCAAGGTGACGGGTCTGCAGATCCTCACGGGCCACGGCCCAGGGTCGATGCTGTCGATCGTGATCACCTCGAAGGTGTTCGTGTGGATGTCGCTGCTGTTCGGGGTGATCGCCTCGGGCGCGGCCGTTCTCACCCGCCGCTGGGTGGTCGCACTGCTGGCCGCGGCGGGGAGCGCGGTGGGCAGCGTGTTCGGGCTGCTGTCCGTGTGGTCGCGGCAGACGCCGGGTCTGCACGGCGAGCCACCGTCGGGCGCGGGCGTGGGCCTGATCCTGGGCTGGATCGCCCTGATCGTGCTCACCGTGCTGTGGGTCAGGCTGGTGTGGGTTCGGACGGCTTTCCAAAAGGCGGTCGAGGCCGAGCGCCGGGAGACCGCCCGCGAGTTCGGTGACGACGCGTTCCGCCGCTTCACCGATCCGGACCACACCCGGCCGCGCGGCTGACCTCGGCCGCCCCCGGCCCTTACCGGTCCTCGATCGCCGTCTCCGCGGCGTCGGCCCACTCCCGCCACTGCTGCGCCTGTTCGCGCAGCCGCACGGCGTCCTTGGTGCGGCCGGCGCTCTCGGCCTTCTCCGCCTGCTCCTCGAACTGGGCGACGCGGGCACGGAACTGCGCGGCGCGTGCCGTGGCCTCCGGGTCCGAGCGCCGCCACTGGCTGTCGTCGGCGGACTTGACCTTCTTCTCCAGGGCGCGGATCCCGGCCTCGAGCGCCGCCATCTGCTCGCGCGGGACCTTGCCCACCTGCTCCCACCTGTCCTGCAGTTCCCGCAGGGCCGCCTTCGCCGCGCCGAGGTTGGCCGCCGGGTCGATCCGCGGGCCGTACTCGTCGAGTAGCGCCTGCTTGCGGCGGCCGTTCTCGGAGAACTCGGCGTCGCGCTCACCGGCGGCGGCGTTGCGGGCGGCGAAGAACTCGTCCTGCACAGCCTTGAACCGTGCCCACAGGGCGTCGTCGGTGTCCCGCGGGGCGCGCCCTGCCGCCTTCCACTGGACCAGCAGGTCGCGGAACTTGGCCGACGTCTCGCCCCACGTCGTCTCGTTCTTGATCGCCTCTGCCTCGGCGATCAGCTCCTCCTTGCGCGACTTGGCCCCGGCCCGCTCGCGGTCCAGCTCGGCGAAGTGCGCGCCGCGGCGCTTGTTGAACGCCTCCCGGGCCTTCGAGTAGCGCTTCCACAGCGCGTCGTCGGTCTTGCGGTCGAGGCCTTTGACGGTCTTCCACTCCTCGAGTAGCGCGCGCATGCGATCACCCGCGGCCTTCCACTGGATGGACTCGGCGGCGATCTGCTCGGCCTCGGCGGCGAGGGCCTCCTTGTGGGCGAGGGCCTCGGCGCGGCGCTGCTCGCGGTCGGCGGACGCGGTGACGATAGCCGTGTCGGCGCCGGTGAGCAGGGCGCCGACACGCGCGGCCAGTGTGTCGAGGTCGCCCACCACCGCGGCCGTCGGCAGTGCGTCGGCGATGAGCTGCGCGGCGGCCCGGGTCTTCTTGGGGTCGCCGGCGCCGGTCGCGAGGCGCTCCTCGAGCACCTCGACCTCGGTGGCCAGCTCGTCGTACTTACGGCCGTAATGCGCAAGGCCCTCGGCGGACTCACCGGCCTGCCACGACCCGACGGCGCGTTCGCCGGCCGAGGTGATCACGTACACGGTGCCGTCGTCGTCGACGCGTCCGAACTTCGTCGGGTCCGACGGTGCCGACATCGGGTGCACGGGGTGCGCGGCGGCGGGCTTGGCGCCGGGATGGGGCCTGGGTCCAGGGTGGGGCTTGGGTCCGGGGTGCGGTTTGGGTCCGGCGTGCGGCTTCGGCACAGGCCGGGCGAACGGCCGGGTCGGCGGCACCGAACCGTTGGCCGACGGGGGCGCGGGCGTCGCGGTGTCAGCCGGGGCGGCGGCGCCGGACGGGGCGGCGGTGTCGGGCGGCGAGGATGCCTGGGTCGGGGCTGGCGGGGGAGTGTGGTCGGCGGTCTCCGCCGACTGGTTGGGATCGGTCACGTAGGGCTCCCTCGTTCGCGCCGCGCGTCACGGCTGCCTGATGCGTCCCGCAGGAGGCGGGCACTGGTCGTTCCCATTGAAGCACTCTTCGCGCTGCGCGGTGGCGATCCGGACCCCGATCCTGGAGCCGGGTGGTAGCGCACTCTGTGGGCGAGCCGGGGGCGATCGATTAGTGTTCTTCGATCGTGGACGACCATTCCGCCGGCCCCGCCGCTGCGCACCTGCCGGTGATCGTGGTGCCGGGGTCCCCGCTGCTGGTCCCCGAGCTGGCAGGCGTGCCGGGCGACCCGGATGCCGACGCCGTGCGGGCCGCAGCGGTCGACGCCGCCCGCTGGTTGGCCGCCCGCGCGCTGCGCTGGGTGGTCGTCGCGGACGGGGGTGGAGATCGGCCCGGCACGGATGAGCCGGCGAGCACGGACGACGTCGCCGGTGCTGCGCCGGGCACGGTCGGGACGTTCGCGGGGTTCGGAGCGCCCGTGCCCGTGGCGCTCGCGGGTCCGGCACCGTCGGATCCGGCCACCGCGACGCCCGGCTGGCCCACGCCGCTGCTGGTCGCGGCGTGGCTGCGCGGCGCTGTCGCCACGCCGGAGCGGGCACCGCAGTTGGTGGGTCGCGGCGGGGGCCCGGACGGCGTCGTCTTCGTCCTCGACGGGCCCATTACGCTGACGCCCCGCGCGCCGGGCGGTCATCGGCCCGAGGACGTCGCGGTGTTCGACGCCCTGGTGGCCTCCGTCGTCGACGGTCTGGGACCGGTCGGGAGCGTCCTGCCCACGTGGGACGCCGCGGCCGAGGCGTGTCGCGGCCGCGCGGTGACCGAGCTCTACCGGGGCGCGCCGTTCGGCGTCGGGTACCTGGTCGCCACGGCTGAGGCCCCGTGACCGGCTCGTTCGCTGTTCCCGCCCCCGGGCCGCGTCCCATCGCGGTCGTCGGGCCCACCGCGACCGGAAAGTCCGACCTGGCCCTCGACCTGGCGGCCGCCCTCGGCGGCGAGATCGTCAACATCGACGCGATGCAGATGTACCGCGGCATGGACATCGGCACGGCCAAGCTGCCGGTCGCCGAGCGCCGCGGCATCCCGCACCACCAGATAGATGTCCTCGACGTCACGGAGACCGCCACCGTCGCCGGGTACCAGGCGCGGGCCCGCGCCGATGTGGAGCGCCTGCGGGCCGCCGGGCGTACGCCGGTCATCGTCGGCGGGTCGATGATGTACTACCAGGCTCTGCTCGACGATTGGCGGTTCCCCGCCACGGATCCGCAGGTCCGTGGGCGTTTCGAGGCCCGACTTGCCGAGATCGGTCCGGCGGCGCTGCACGTCGAGCTGGCGGCGGTCGATCCGGCTGCGGCGGCGGCCATCGGACCCGCCGACGGGCGGCGCATCGTCCGCGCACTCGAGGTGGTCACGCTGACCGGCGAACCGTTCGCCGCATCGGCGCCCCGGATCGGGGCGCCCCGCTGGGACACAGCGGTCGTCGCGCTCGACCGGGACACCGGCGAACTCGACGAGCGGATCGCGCGTCGCACCGATCTGATGTTCGCGGCGGGCCTCGTCGAGGAGGTGACGGGGTTGGTCGGCCGCGGACTGCGCGAGGGGGTGACCGCGTCCCGCGCCATCGGCTACGCCCAGATCCTCGACCTGCTCGACGGCCGCTGCACACTCGACGAGGCCCGCGAGTCGACCTTCGTGGGCACCCGCCGGTACGTGCGGCGGCAGCGCTCGTGGTTCCGCCGCGACCACCGGGTCGTGTGGCTCGACGCGGCTCGGCCCGACGTCGCCGCTGCGGCGCTGGCTGCGTACGTGGATCGCTAGACTCGGCCGGATGAGCGGCGAACCGACGGACTTCGTCAAGGGACACGGCACCGAGAACGACTTCGTGATCCTGCCCGACACCGGGGTGGACATCGACCTGACCGGGACCCTCGTCGCGGCCCTGTGCGACCGGCGTGCGGGCATCGGCGCCGACGGGGTCCTGCGCGTCGCCCGGACGGCCGAGCTCGTCGACGCCGGTGTGCTGGCTGCGGCGCCCGCGGGGGTGGGGCCCGAGGACTGGTTCATGGACTACCGGAACGCCGACGGGTCGATCGCCGAGATGTGTGGCAACGGCGTCCGGGTGTTCGCGCACTACCTCGTCACGTCGGGGCTGCAGCCCTACCGCGAGTTCACGGTGGGCTCGCGCGCCGGGGGACGACGGGTGGTGGTACACGCGGCCGACACCGCCGCTGCCGACGTCGAGGTCGACATGGGACGCGCGCGGGTGTTCGGTGAGTCCACCGCCACCGTCGGCGGCCGGGAGTTCGCGGGCATCGCCGTCGACGTGGGCAATCCGCACCTCGCGTGCGTGGTCCCGGGACTCACCGAGCAGGAGCTGGCGGACCTCGACGTGGCCGCTCCGCCGTCGTTCGACACCGCGATGTTCCCTGCGGGGACCAACGTCGAGATCCTCACCGAGCTCACCGGCGCGAACAGGGCGACCGGGCATCGATTCGGTGGGTCCGTCCGGATGCGGGTGCACGAGCGGGGATCAGGGGAGACGCGGTCGTGCGGCACCGGGACCGTCGCCGCTGCCGTCGCGGCGCTGCGGGCGGCCGGGCGGGCCGAGGGGGTCGTCGAGGTGTGCGTGCCGGGTGGCGAGGTCACCGTCACCGTCGGGCCGGACGGTGCCGCGCTGCGCGGGCCCAGCCGCTTGGTCGCGGCAGGCACCATCCGCGCCGCAGGTCTGGTGCGCCACCAGGCATGACGCCGGTTCGGTGCCCGCCGGGGAAATCGAGATGACCTGCGGCGCCGGGTCGTGCCACACTGGTCGTCAGAATGACTGAAGCACACACCGCCGCAACGGCGGACTCCGTACCTGCTGTACACCGCATCGACCCGCTGGGCTGGGAGCCCGCGGAGTCCGCGCCGACCATCGGCGAGCTGCAGCTCGAAGAGAGGTCCTCGCTGCGCCGTGTAGGCGGCCTGTCCACCGAACTCGACGACGTCACGGAGGTCGAGTACCGGCAGCTGCGCCTCGAACAGGTCGTGCTGGTCGGCGTCTGGACCGAGGGATCCGCGGCGCAGGCGGACTCCTCGCTGGCAGAGCTCGCCGCGCTCGCGGAGACCGCCGGGTCGATCGTCCTGGACGGCCTGATCCAGCGCCGCGACCGGCCCGACCCGTCCACCTACATCGGTTCGGGTAAGGCACACGAGCTGCGCGAGGTCGTGCTCGCGACGGGCGCAGACACCGTGATCTGCGATGGCGAGTTGACGCCGGCGCAGCTGAACGCCCTGGAGAAGGTCGTGCGGGTCAAAGTGATCGATCGAACCGCGTTGATCCTCGACATCTTCGCCCAACACGCCACGTCGCGGGAGGGTAAGGCGCAGGTCACCCTGGCGCAGATGGAGTACATGCTGCCCCGGCTGCGTGGTTGGGGCGAGGCGCTGTCGCGGCAGGCCGGCGGCCGCGCTGGCAGCAACGGCGGCGTGGGCCTGCGCGGGCCCGGCGAGACCAAGATCGAGACCGACCGACGCCGGATCCGTGAGCGGATGGCCAAGCTGCGCAAGGAGATCCGCGGCATGAAGCAGGCGCGCGAGACCAAGCGCGGCCAGCGGCGCCGCAACCGGGTGCCCGCCGTCGCCATCGCCGGATACACCAACGCCGGCAAGTCGAGCCTGCTCAACGCGCTCACGGACGCCGGGGTGCTGGTCCAGAACGCGCTGTTCGCGACCCTCGACCCCACCACCCGCCAGGCGCGCCTCGACGACGGCCGCGACGTGGTGTTCACCGACACCGTCGGCTTCGTGCGGCACCTGCCCACGCAGCTGGTCGAGGCGTTCCGGTCGACGCTCGAGGAGGTCGTGGACGCCGACCTGCTGCTGCATGTGGTGGACGGCTCCGACCCGATGCCCGAGCAGCAGATCGCCGCGGTCCGCGAGGTGCTCCGCGACGTCGCCGGTGAGCAGGACCACGCCCTGCCTCGCGAGCTGCTCGTGATCAACAAGATCGATGCCGCCGACCCGACAGTGCTCACCCAGCTGCGGCACGCTCTGCCCGACGCGGTGTTCGTCTCGGCCCAGACGGGTGACGGCATCGACGCGCTGCGTGCGCGCATGACCGAGTTGCTGACCGCCGACGACGTGGACGTGGTGATCCGCGTGCCCTACGACCGCGGCGACGTACTCGCGCGGCTGCACGCCGCGGGGGCCGTGGTGTCCACCGAGCACGAGCCCGACGGCACGCGAGTCACCGCGCGGGTCCCCAGTGCTGTAGCCGGTGCGCTGGAGCCGTTCGCCGTCTGACGAAGCTGCGCCGTGGGTAGAGGTGCCGGCGTCAGGGCTCGGCGAGGGCTGCCACGTCCCGGCGGACGGCGCGCCGGACCCGCTCGGGCACCCGCTCCGAGAACGACACGGCCAGCGCCAGTGGTGCGGGTGCCGGAAGTCCGTCCATGGGGCGTATCCCGTCGACGGCGTCGATCTCGGGCAGCAGCGTCACGCCTAGGCCCGACCGTGTGGCCGCGTACAGTCCTGCGAGGTTGGCCGCCTCGGCGACCACAGTGGCACCGCCGGGCAGAGCGTGCGCCGCGCCCGTGGCGGGCGCGCGGAGCACGCACGGCGCGTCGAAGACGATGATGGGCAACGGGCCGGCACCGGCGACGAAATCCTTTGCGGCGTACCAGCACAGCGGTAGCGTCCCCACCGCATCCGGATGCCCGGCGGGTGCGAGGAACACCGCCACGTCCGCCGCCCCCGCGCCGATCGCGTCGGCGACGTACGCGCTGCGGTCCAGGCGGAACTGCGCGCTGTAGCCGCCGGGCAGTTCGCTGAGCAGGTTGCTGAGCACTGGGATCAGGTGGTCGGCACCGTGCTCGATGGTGGCCACGACGAGCGTCTTGCGTGACGGTGCAACAAGCGTGCTCACGGCCTCGTCGTGTGCGGCCAGGATCCGCTCCGCAGCGGCGAGCAGGCGCTCGCCGTGCTCGGTGAACCGGATACCGCGCCCCGCCTTGGCCACGACCGCCGCTCCGGTCTCCTTCTCGATCCGGCGCAGGTGCGCGCTCACCGTGGACTGGGTCAGGTGCAGAGTCGCCGCGGCGCGGTGCACGCCGCCGCAGCGGGCCACAGCCACGACGCTGCGCAGGGGGAGGATATCGAGCACGGGATCGCTCACAGCCACCAGTATCACCCATCGGAGCGACCGATGTACCGATTCGATCGATTGATATCCGCGATTGATCGTGATCGCAGATCGTCGTTGGACGACAGCGGGATCGGGCGACACGATCGGGGCATGAGACTTTCACCTGTCGTCGCAGTCCCGCTCATCCTGCTGTGGGCATTCGGCTACCCGCTCGGCGCATTAGGGGTCGCCGCGATGAGCCCGATGCTGCTGGTGTTCCTACGATTCGGCCTGTCCGGCATCGCGATGGCCGTCGTGGTGCGGGCGACGGGGCGGCGGTGGCCGTGCGGAGCGGCGCTCCGGCATGCCGTGGTCGCCGGCCTGCTGGGCCAGGCCGGCCAGTTCATGGGGCTGTACCTCGGACTCACCGCGGGAGTCCCCCCGGCCGTCGCGGCGCTCGTGATCGCCGTGAACCCGGTAGTCACCACCCTCGCTGCGCGGATCACGTTGGCGGAGAAGCTGACCGGCCGTAAGGTGGTCGCAGCTGCCCTCGGTCTCGCCGCCGTCGTGGCGGCCTGCTGGTCGGCGGTCGGCCACCTCACTCATGCCGGCGCCGGTATCGGCTTCACGCTGCTCGGGCTCGCCGGCCTGGTCTCCGGCGGCCTCTACCAGCAGCGGTTCTGCCGTGGGGCGGACCCGATCACCCTCAACGCTGTCGGCCTCATGTCCTCCGCGCTACCGGCCGGGATTGCTGCGATCGCGACCGGCCTGGCGGTGCCGCACCCTGTCCGCGCCGTCGAGGTCCTCGCCGCGATGGTCGTGCTCAGCTCGCTGGTCGCGACCACCCTCTACGTCCGCGCGATCGCCCAGGCGGGAGCGGTCGCGGCGGCGTCGGTCTTCGCGGTGATTCCGTCGGTGACCGCGCTCATGACGTACGCCATGTTCGGTACCCGCCCCAGCCTCGGCGCCGTCGTCGGGCTTGTGCTCGGCGCCGCGGCGTGCGTGGTCACCTCGGGGGTGGGCGGCCACGGCGCACGGCGGGTGATCCGACGCGCCGCGCTACGGGCCACCGGACAAGGCCCGGTCAGATCCGGCGCATGACCGCCACGATCTTGCCGAGGATCACCGCATCGTTGCCGTGGATCGGATCGAACGCCGGGTTGTGCGGCATCAGCCACACGTCCCGCCCCGTGCGCCGGAAGGTCTTCACCGTGGCCTCGCCGTCGAGCATGGCGGCCACGATGTCGCCGTTGTCCGCCACCGACTGCTGGCGTACGACGACCCAGTCGCCGTCGCAGATCGCGGCGTCGACCATCGACTCGCCGACCACCCTGAGCAGGAACAGCGACCCCTCGCCGACGAGCTCGCGCGGCAACGGGAAGATCTCCTCGACCGCCTCTTCGGCGAGAATGGGCCCCCCCGCGGCGATCCGGCCGAGCACGGGCACGAATGCCGGCTCCGGCATCCGGGTGTCGTCCTCCATCACCTTCTGGATCACCTTGGCGGTGCGTTCCTCGGCGCCGTGGACGTTCACCGCCCGCGGACGGTTGGCATCGCGCTGCAGGAAGCCGAGCCGCTCGAGCGTGCGCAGCTGGTGCGCGACGGACGACGTCGACGTGAGACCGACGGCATCACCGATCTCGCGGATGCTCGGCGGGTAGCCGCGCTCGCGGACCGACTTGCGGATCACGGTGAGCACCTGCTTCTGCCGGCGGGTCAGGTGGTCCTCGGACACCGGTCCGTCGGCGTCGACCGCGCGGCGGCCGCCTCGATACCGCTGCTTCGGGGTCTCGATCTCGCTCACGTCGTCCTCCCCGTCCTGCATGGGATTCCCCTCCTCTTGGGTCGCATGTCCTGGGCTTGAGGGCCACCTTCTCGCGGTCTCACACCCCTGTGCTGTCGATCTCACTGTAGCCGAACATCCGGACCGTGACAAACATCTGTTCGAGAAATTTCCGCGCGTGTCTTCCGGAAACCCTCGACCTGTGGTAGATATCGAACAGACATTCCTTCGAACATCGGGGCGAGATCGCATCCGGGTTCGCGGTAGCGGTCGAGCGGTCCACCGAAACTTGTCGGTGGGTGCGGGTAGAACGACTGCATGACCGCAAGGAACCACCCATCCGGCAGGAGGACGAGCATGACCACCACCATCGATCGCACCGGCATCGCTGCAGTTCAGGAGCACATCAATGATCTTCCGCTGAGGGATCCGCGCCGTGCCCCCGCACGGAGCCGGGCGATGTCCCCGCGCCTGGCGCAAGCGCGGGCAGAGCAGTCCCGTCGTGGGGAAGCTGTCGGCACCGTGTCTTCGTCCACCGGTGCGAAACAGCTGTCCGTCGAGACAGGTCGAACGCCTGACCGGTGCGATCGGGATGCCGCGATCGCGGGTTGGCGAGCCGAGCGCGGAGTTCGAGTCGAACGGCTGGCACGCTCGGCTGAGCGGCGCGCACGGCAGCGGCGGCGGGTATCGCGGGCGGGCGGATGTGCGCGCCGCGGGCAGCCTTCGGTGCGGGTGTGCGTGACGGTCGGCGTTGCGGCACTGCTGCTCGCGCTCGGACTGGTGGGTCTCGCGGGCCTGGCCGGTGCGGGCGAGACGGTGGCGCGGGGGCAGGTCGCCGCAGCGGACCCCGCGATCCGTGACCAGACGTCGCTCGTGACGGTGCGCGCGGGCGAGACGCTCCCCGACGTCGCCCGCGCTGTGGCCGGCGGGCACCCGGCGTCGGCCGTCGCGCAGGAGATCGCCGAGATCAACGGTATCGCCGACGGTCACGTCATCGCCGGCCAGACGCTCGTCGTCCCGCGGTACTAGGTCCGATCCGAGCAGACGGGAGAACAGAGATGACGGAGGCACGAGGCATGGGATGGTTCGGAGGCCGGGTCGCGGCAGGCGTGCGCCCGGTCGGGGAGCGTCGTCTACAGCTCGTCGTCGGTACCGCGCACGCGGATTGCTCGACGGTCCTACCGTTTCCGGGGCGAGTATCCTCGAGCCCGACACTCGGCCCGCGCCGTGCCACCGCCGTGGTGCCGCACCGGCGGCGGCCCGAGGCCGACGGTGAGGGTGAGCGCATGCATTGTCCGTTTTGCAGGAACGAGGACACCCGTGTGGTCGATTCCCGCGTGTTCGACGACGGTCAGGGGATCCGCCGCCGCCGTTCGTGTGCGAACTGCGGGCGCCGGTTCACGACGGTCGAGAGCGCGGTCCTGGCAGTGGTGAAACGTAACGGCGTCACCGAGCCGTTCAGCCGCGAGAAGGTGATGAAGGGCGTACGCCGTGCGTGCCAGGGACGCGACGTCTCGGAGGCGGCGTTGCAGCGCCTCGCGCAGCAGGTGGAGGACGCGGTGCGGTCGAGCGGCGCAGCGGAGGTCCCGTCCCACGAGGTGGGGCTCGCGATTCTCGGTCCGCTGCGGGACCTCGACGAGGTCGCGTATCTGCGGTTCGCGTCGGTCTACCAGGACTTCACCACGATCGAGGACTTCGAGGCGGCTATCCAGGCGCTTCAGCGCGATCGCGCGAACCGCGCCACCCGAGCCTGACGAGGGGCAGTTCGAGGCGGTGCGGGGCCACACTCAGGCGGCCTCGGCGATCACCGCCAGGATGCGTTTCTCCGACACCGATCCGGCGGTGCCGAGCGACTGGGCGAACAGGCTGATGCGCAGCTCCTCGATCAGCCAGTGCACGTGCTCGTGCAGGGCGTCGCGGCGGCTCTCGGGTAGGGCGTCGAGGCGGGCCCCGAGCGCTGCGTAGATCCGGTCGAGTACGACGAGGCCGCGGTCGTCGCGATCGAGCGACCCCGGGAGTGCGGCGAGGCGCAGGTCGGCCCCGCGTGCGTACCTCGGCATCCGCCGCAGGTGTGTCCCCGCGGTGGCGGCGACGAACCCCGGCAGTAGCAGGCTGTCGAGCTGTTCGGCGACATCGTCGGCAGCGTCGCGGGCGGGTGCGCCGTTCTTGATCGAGGCGATGCGGCCCCGCGCGTCGGTGGCCGCGGCGATCGCGTCAGCCGCGCACGTGAGGTACTCGAGCTGCGTCTCGCCTAGTCGCGCGCGGACGGTCGCGGCGAGCTCGGTGAACTCGGCGGGCGTCCACGCGAGTGGCGCGGTGGCACGTAGGTCGGTGATCGCGCGTCGGCGGCAGTCGGCGAGGAGCTCCTCGGGCGTCCGGTACGGGCCCTGCGACAGGGCGATCCGCTGCTTGGGCCCGAGTGTGCGGAGTGCCGATTTCGGGGCGGCGGGCAGAGCGACCTCGAGCAGCCGGTCCAGCCCGGCAGCGGTCGACGCGCGCTGCGCGGCCTCGGTGGCCACGATGCGCACGCCGGCACCGTCGGCGGTGGCGTACAGCGCGCCGAACCCCTCGACCGTCCGCCCGTCGACCTGTGTCTCCACCCGGCGCGGGACGTCGCCGAGGGTCTCGGCGGTCCACGTGGTGGCGGGTGGCCGTTCGAATCTCGACGTCCGCCGTGACAGATCCTTCTGGACCTCCCGGCCCAGCCTGCGCTTGAGTGCGTCGAGGTCCTTGCCCTCGGCGAGGACCTTGCCCCTCTCGTCCACCACCCGGAACGTGACCCGCAGGTGCTCGGGGAGCTCGGCGGGCCGGAAGTCCCCCGGCCGAATCACTGTCCCGGACAGCTGTGTCAGCTCGCGCGCGAGACCGTCGGCCAGCGGCTCGCTGCGCGCCGCGAGTCGTGCCATCGCGGCGGCAGCGAAGTCGGGCGCCGGTACCACCTCGCGCCGCAGTTGCTTGGGCAGCGTCTTGATCAGTCCGGTGGCGAGCTCGTCGCGCATCGCGGGTACCAGCCAGTCGAACCCGTCCGCCCGCACCGACGCGAGGTCGCGGACCGGGATCTCGGCGGTGACCCCGTCGTCCGCGGCCCCCGGCTCGAACCGGTACTTCAGCGGGACCTCGATGCGCCCCTGCAACCACGCCGTCGGGTACGCCTCCGCGGTCACGTCGTCGGCGTTGTCGGTGAGGACGGTCTCCTCGGTGAAGTCCAGCAGCGCCGGGTCCGCGCGGCCCGCCTTCTTCCACCAGCGGTCGAAGTGCGCCGCCGACACGATGTCGTCGGGCACGCGCCGCTCGTAGAAGTCGTACAGCGCGTCCTCGTCGACCACGATGTCGCGCCGCCGCGCCTTGTCCTCGAGGTACTCGGCGTCCTCGAGCAGCGCCCGGTTGCGTGCGAAGAACGCGTGGCGCGTGCGCCATTCGCCCTGGACCAATGCGTGCCGCAGGAACAGGTCGCGCGAGAGCACGGGGTCGATCGACCCGTAGTTCACCGTTCGATCGGCGATCAGTGGGACGCCGTACAGCGTGACGCGCTCCTGCGCGAGGACCGCCTCCCGCTTGGTCGACCAGTGCGGCTGCGAGTAGTGGTGCTTCGCGAGCGGGCCCGCGATCTTCTCGGCCCACTCCGGCTCGATGCGTCCCACCGTCCGCGCGAACAGCCGCGACGTCTCCACCAGCTCGGCCGCCATCACGAATCGCGGCGGCTTGCGATACAGCGCCGAACCGGGGAACACCAGGAACTTCGCGCCCCGCGCCCCGAGGAACTCGCGGGACTCGCCCTCGCGCAGACCGATGTGCGACAGCAGCCCGGCGAGCAGCGCCTGATGGATGTCGTCCAGGCGGGCGCCGGCATCGGGCTCGGGCAGCTCCGGCACCGTCCACCCGAGATCCCGGCAGATCTGGCGCAGCTGTCCCTGCAGGTCCTGCCACTCCCGGATGCGCACGTAATGCAGGAACTCCCGCTGGCACGTGCGTCGGAACGCGCTGGAGCTGAGCTCGTTCCGACGCTCGCGGAGGTAGCGCCACAGATTCACGTACGCGAGGAAGTCCGATGCGGGGTCCGCGAACCGGGCGTGCTTCTCGTCGGCGGCCTGGCGATACTCGCTGGGCCGCTCTCGCACGTCCTGGATCGACAGCCCGGCGACGATGACCAGCACCTCCGGCAGGCACCCTGCCTCGCGGGCGGCGACCAGCATGCGCGCGAGCCGCGGGTCCACGGGCAGGTCGGCCAGCTGGCGCCCGATGGGGGTCAGCGAACGGTGCGCGGCGTCGGCGTCTGCGAGGGCCCCGAGCTCCTCGAGCAGCGCGACACCGTCACGCACCGCCCGTGGGTCGGGCGGCTGCACGAACGGGAACGCCGCTACGTCGCCCAGGCCGAGCGACGTCATCGACAGGATCACCGACGCCAGATTGGTGCGCAGGATCTCCGGGTCGGTGAACGCGGGACGTGCCTCGAAGTCGTCCTCGGCGTAGAGCCGGATCGCGATGCCGTCTGAGGTGCGCCCGCAACGGCCGGAGCGCTGCCGCGCCGACGCCTGCGAGATCGGCTCGATCGGCAGGCGCTGCACCTTGGTCCGTACGGAGTACCGGGAGATGCGCGCCGTCCCGGGATCGACCACATATTTGATGCCCGGCACCGTCAACGAGGTCTCGGCGACGTTGGTGGACAGCACGATCCGGCGCCCCGCGTGCGGCGTGAACACGCGGTGCTGCTCAGCGGCGGAGAGACGGGCATACAGGGGGAGGATCTCCACGTCGGGCCGCAGGCGGGCGGACAGCGCGTCGGCGGTGTCGCGGATCTCGCGCTCGCCGGACAGGAACACCAGCACATCGCCGGGGGCCTCCCGAGCCAGCTCGTCCACCGCGTCGCAGATCGCGGTCACCTGGTCGCGCGGCTCGCGAGCCGTGTCATCGTCGTCACCGGGACCCGCGTACTCGTCGAGCGGCCGGTACCGGACCTCGACGGGGTACGTCCGGCCACTCACCTCGATCACGGGGGCGGGTGTCCCGTCCGGCGCGGCGAAGTGCACGGCGAAGCGCTCGGGTTCGATCGTCGCCGAGGTCACGATCACCTTGAGGTCGGGCCGGCGCGGCAGGATCTGCCGCAGATAACCCAGAATGAAATCGATGTTGAGGCTGCGTTCGTGCGCCTCGTCGATGATCAGGGTGTCGTAGTCGCGCAGCAGCCGATCGCGGGTGAGCTCACGCAGGAGGATGCCGTCCGTCATCAGCTTCACCGCGGTGGTGGGCCCCACCCGGTCGGTGAACCGGACCGCGTAGCCGACGGTGTCGCCCAGCTCCGTCCGCGTCTCCTCGGCGATCCGCTCTGCGACGCTGCGCGCTGCGAGACGGCGAGGCTGCGTATGGCCGATCATGCCGCGCACACCGCGGCCGAGCTCGAGGCAGATCTTGGGCAGCTGCGTCGTCTTGCCGGACCCCGTCTCACCCGCCAGGATCACCACCTGGTTCTCCGCGATCGCCTTCTTGATCTCATCCCGCCGGGCGCTGACCGGCAGCTCCTCCGGGTAGTCGATCGTCGGGATCGCCGCGGCCCGCGCCGCGAGGCGGGCCTGCGCGCTGCGGATCTCGTCGGCGAGCCGGGGGAGTTGCTTGGCATCGGCGCGCCTGAGCCGGGCGGACAGCCGGGCGTGATCGCGGATCGTGACCGCCGGCGCTTCGCGGGTGCCCAGCTCGCGCAACAGCTCCCGTTTCGTGGGTGTTACGGTCTGCGCGGCGGGGGGCGCGCTGGTCGGGTCCGGTCTCACTTGCTCTAGTTTATCTCCCATGACTTCCTCAGCGTTGTGGCACGGTTTCGCAGACATGGGTGCGGTCGAACGGGACGGGGCGTTCGTCGTCGCACGGGGTGAGGACTCGTACATCTGGGACACCGACGGTAACCGGTACCTGGATGCGACCGCGGGTCTATGGTTCACCAACGTGGGCCACGGCCGCGCCGAGGTGACGAACGCGGTGCGCGACCAGCTGCTCAAGGTCGCGCACGTCAGCGGCTTCGGCGACATGGCGACCGACATCACCGTCGCCCTCGCCGACCGGCTGCGTGACCTCGCGCCCGTGCCGGACAGCAAGGTGTTCTTCACCTCCGGCGGGTCGGACTCCGTCGACACCGCCATCAAGCTGGCCCGGCGGTACTGGGTCGAGGTCGGCAAGCCGGAGAAGAAACTCATCGTGGGGCGCACCAACGCGTACCACGGAATGCACGTGGGCGGGACGAGCCTCGGCGGTATCCCCGCCAACGCGGACGGTTACGGCGGGGTGCTGTTCGACGACACCGCGACGGTCGCCTGGGACGACGCCAAGGAGCTGCTGGGGCTGATCGAGCGGGTCGGCGCCGGGCAGATCGCGGCGTTCGTCGCCGAGCCGGTGATCGGGGCGGGCGGGATCATGCCGGCGCCCGAGGGGTACCTGCGCGAGGTGCGTGAGATCTGCCGCGAGCATGACATCCTGTTCGTGGCCGACGAGGTGGTCACCGGCTTCGGCCGCATCGGTGGTGCGTGGTTCGCCTCCAGCCGGTTCGAGCTCGAGCCCGACCTGATGACCACCGCCAAGGGGCTCACCAGCGGTTACGTCCCGATGGGCGCCGTCTTCGTCGCTCCGCGCGTGGCCGAGCCGTTCTTCGCGGGTGGTGCCTGGTTCCGCCACGGCTACACGTATGGCGGCCATGCCGCGGCGGCGGCCGCCGCGATGGCGGTGCTCGACATCTACGAGCGCGAGAACCTGCTCGAGGCCGCGCTGCGTGTGCAGGACACCCTCGCCCGCGAGCTGCGGCCGCTTGCCGACCACCCCAAGGTCAAGGAGGTCCGGGCCGGAGTCGGTGCGGTGGCCGGCGTACAGCTGAACGATCCGGCCGAGGCGGCGGCGATGGTGAAGAAGCTGCGCGCGCAGGGGGTCTCGGGCCGCGCGGCGGGCTTGGGCACGCTGCAGTACTCACCGGCGTTCGTCACCACCGACGAGCAGATCTCCGAGATCGCCACGGCCACCCGGCGCGCGCTGGACGCGTAGCGCGCCTCGCTCACTGCGTCTGCGCTCACTGCGTCTGCGCAGTAGCGCCCTCGACGTCACGGTCACGCGGCCCGGTGGGAATCAGCGCGGTCGACACGAGCCCGACGAGGAGGAATGCGGTCGCGATGACGCCGCAGATCGTGAGGCTGTGGGTCATCGCGTCGCGTGCCGCCGACGCGGCCGACGCGGTGTGCGGGTCGCGTGCGAGCCCCTTGATCGCGGCTCCGGCGCTGGCGGTGACCGCCCTGCTGAGGTCGCCGGCCCGCTCCGGCGGGGTACCGGCGGCGAGCAGACGACCGTTCAATGTGGAGCTGAGCGCGCTGAAGAACGTGGTGGTCAGCACTGCGATCCCGAGTGCGGAACCCAGCTGGCGGAACGTGCTCTGGATCCCGGACGCCTGCCCGGAGCTGAGCTCCGGGATGTCCACGAGCACCACGTTGGTGACTTGGGCGGTGGCGAACCCGACACCGACGCCGTAGACGAAGAGGACCAGACCGATATGCCAGAACCGGTTGTCGGTCGCGGCCAGGAGGGCGAGTCCCGCGAGCCCGATCGCCTCCAGAGCCAGGCCGATCCGTACCAGGCTCAGGGGTGACACCTTCTCGGCTGCCCCGAAGCTGGCGCCGCTGGCCACGAAGCTGCCGAGTGCTATCGGGACGAGGGCGAGCCCGGCTGTCACGGCGGAATAGTTCAGGGTGAACTGCAGCCACAACGGAAGTACCGCGACGATCCCGAACTCGCCGACGCCGATGATCAGCGTGGCGATGTTGCCACTGCGGAACGAGCCGATGGAGAAGAGCCGTACGTCCATCAGCGCCGAGTCGGGTCGCGCGCCCCTGGTGAGGGCCCGTTGGCGCAGCGTGAAGGCCATGAGCAGTGCCGCCGCGAGGACGAACGCGATGAGCACGGGTGAGATCCGGCTGCTCCAGGAGTAGCCGAATATGCGCGCCGGGGACGAGGTGGTCACCCATCCGTAGTTCCGCCCCTCGATCAGCCCGAAGGCCAGGAGGCCGAGCCCCGTCACCGACAGGACCGCACCGATGATGTCCACCTTCCCGCCGCGCGGCGCCGAACGGTCGAGAAAGAGGAACGAACCGACCAGGATCACCAGCGTGAGCGGGATGTTCACTCCGAATGCCCATCGCCACGACACGTGTTCCGACAGCCATCCGCCGAGTAGCGGCCCCAACGCCGCTGCCGCTCCGATGGTCGAGCCCCAAACCGCGAACGCCTGACCGCGGGCCTTACCGGTGAACGAGGCGTTGAGCAACGCCAGCGAGGTAGGAAGGATGAGCGCCGCGCCGGCACCCTGGATGAAGCGGGCGAGGATCAGGTAGGTCCCGTCGGCGGCGACCCCGGCCAGCAGGCTCGACAAGCCGAACACCACGACCCCGGTCACGAACACCCGCCGCGCGCCGAGGATGTCGGATGCGCGGCCCACCACGAGCAGCAGGGCCGCGAAGATGATCGCGTACGACTCCTGGATCCATTGAGCCTGGGCGGAGTCGACTCCGAGATCGCCGATGATGGACGGCACGATCACGTTGACGATCGTGGTGTCCACGACCACGATCGCCACGCCGAGCGCGATCGCTATCAGACCCAGCCATCGTCGAACGTCGGACGGGACACCCATCGTATACCTCCATGGTGAAGTTACTTTATGGTGAAGGTATCGGTGGGTGGATAGCCTGTCAAACGTCGTGCGTGTTAGCTGGGACGCGTGATCGATGGACGAGCAGGGGAGGTACGCCGCGATGGGTAGGGAGAATCCCAGGGGTGCGGCGAACGCGGGTGTCGACGATGTCGGCTCGTGTCGGGATCGATTGATCGAGGAGTTGCGAACATATGGGGCCGCGTACAACCAGCTCGGTCGGGTGTACGCGACCTGGCAGGAGCTGCATGCCAGCGACGCGCAGGCACTCATGGAGATCGTCTACGGGGAGGAGCGGGGCGAACCGCTGACTCCTGCGCGCCTCGGTTCGGCGATCTCCTTGTCGTCGGGGGCCACCACCGCGCTGCTCAATCGACTCGAAGCGGCTGGGCACATCGTTCGCAGCAGGGAGAGCGTCGACCGGAGGGTCGTCACTCTGCGCACCACCCAGACGGTTCATCGTCGCGCAGAGGAGTTCTTCGGGCCGCTATCGGAGAGGTTCGACGCGATCATGTCGGAGTACCCGGACGACGAACTCGAGCGGTTTCATCGGCTGCTCACCAGCCTGCAGGTGACCATGCAGGACTACGTCGCAGAACGAAGCTGACCTCGTCGCGACGGCGACGAATCTGCCTGGAACGGCGCTGCGTGGACCGGGTCGGCCTCGTCGGCGGAGCTTGCGACTGCCCCACCTCAGGGGTTCGCCTGGAACGCTTCTGCGCGCAGTTAGTTCTTGCCGCCACCGCGTGCGCCGCCCGAACCCGATGCGCCCGAACCGGTGCTCTTCGACCCGCTGTCCGTCGCGCCGCCGTTCTTCGATCCGGTGCCGCTGCTGGTGCCGGAGCCGCTTGCGGCCGCCTTCGACCCGGTGCCGGCCGCCTTCGACCCTGAACCGGTAGAGCCGCTGCCGGTCGACCCGGCGCCCGTCGTGCCGGTGCCTGTGGCCGTGGAGTGCGTCCGCGTCGTGGTGCCGGTCGAGCTCGAGCTGGTCGATGCGGTGCCGGTCGAGCTCGTGCCGCTGGAATCGGCCGCCGCGGCGGTGCCGGCGGTGGCGGAGACCGCCGCCTCGGTCGCGTTGGTGGTGGCCGTGGACGCCGTCGTGCTGTCCGCAGTCGCGGTGAGCGCGTGTGCTGCGGGAACCGCCGCGACGTCGGCGGTCGACGTGGTGCCGACGGCCGGAGTGGCGCCCGACTGCAGGTCCGAGACCAGCGCCTGGATGGCGGTGGAGTCGGTGGTCGCGATCGTCGTCGGCAACGAGGTGATGGCGGTGAACGCCGTACTGACCGTGTCGACCGCCGTGCTCGGTATCTCCCCGGCCTCACCCGTGAGTACGAGATTGAGCAGAGTGACCGGCAGTCCGATCAGCGCACCGCCCTCCGTGAACAGGGTGCCCACCACCGTGTTCACGTTGGCGAACGGCAGACCCGCGACGGTGACGGCATCGCTGACCAGGGTCGAGAGGCTCGCCGCTGGGGTGGCGTCCGAGACTGCGACGTCGGACACCGTCGTGTCGGCGTCGGCGGTCGCCGGCGGCGCGGACGTGGAGGCGAGGCTGATCGGCGAGGCGCCGAGGTCGCCCAGCAGGGTGTTGATCGTTGCGAGGTTGGCGGTCAGCAACTCCGCGGGCTCGCCGAGCAGCGCTTCGGCAGCCGTCGGGATCGCGAGGAAGGCGGTGGTGATGTCTGCGAGGTCGCCGGCCACCACGTCGTTCAGGACGGTGCTCGGCAGGTCGACGACGGAACCGTACACGGCCCCGAGTGCGGTGTTGATGGCGCTCAGGTCGGCGAGTGGGATCCCGGCGACGGCCACGGCATCGGACAGGATGGTCGACGCCGATGCGAGAGTGATGCTGGTGGTCGTCGCGGACGCGGACGCGGGCGCGACCGTGACGGCTGTGACGGTGACCGTGGCGGCGACGGCGACGGCGGATACGAGTTGACGTTTCATGACACGCCTCTCAGAGGGGATCTGCGCGATCAGACACTCGGAAATTAGCAGAGAATGGGCGCCACCGTAGGGTTACGCGAGCTGGGCGGACCGGTCCAGTACCTCTAATATGCTGGTGTGCAGCGTAATTCGTGATCCGGATGTTCGTGCGCCGAGAACGATTCACCGCGATTTCCATCGGAGTCGTCTCATCCTGCCCCCCGACAGCGGCTACTTCCGCGCCGCCTTCCACTCGAGCCACTCGGATGCACGGCGCGCGCTCGACGTCGCCGAACGCGTTGCCCAGTGCCTGCACGATGCCCTTGCGGCCGTCGGTGACCTCGTACAGGCAGGCCAGGTCGAGGTCCACGGCCGGCCCGCCGCTGAAGATCCCGCGCCGGCTCCGGCGGCACGGCATGCTGCGGCGAACCGACGGTGACGCCGTCCTCGATCGCCAGAGCGGCCAGGCCACCGTCCGACCCGGCGGACACGTTGCGCAGCTTCCCGTACCCCGGCTCGCGTGCGTCTGCGCCGGTGGGCGATGATGCGGAACACTGGTGTTAGTGAGGCCGGTCACATCTCGCCGGTCCGCCCGACCCGAGGAGGGACATGGCACCGTCGGCGCCCACCGCACCCGATCGCCGTACCGAGCAGCGAACGAGGGTGGTGGTGCGCTTCGCGGGCGATTCGGGCGACGGCATGCAGTTGACGGGTGACCGGTTCACGGCGGAGGCGGCGGAGTTCGGCAACGACCTGGCGACGCTTCCCAACTTCCCGGCGGAGATCCGGGCGCCGCAGGGGACGTTGCCGGGCGTGTCGAGCTTCCAACTGCAGTTCGCGTCCACCGACATCCTCACGCCGGGTGACCGCCCCGACGTGTTGGTGGTGATGAATCCGGCGGCGCTCGAGGCGAATCTGGCGGACCTGCCGGCGGGCGGCGTGATCATCGCCGACGTCGACCAGTTCACCAGGCGCAACCTCGCGAAGGCCGGGTATGCGGCGGATCCGCTGTCGGACGGGTCGCTCGAGAGGTTCACGGTGCACGCCGTGGCGATGACGTCGCTGACCGTGGCCGCGGTGGCGCAGACGGAGCCAGTGCACTCGGGCCCGCACGCGCACGCCGGGCTGGGCAAGAGGGACGCCGAGCGTGCGAAGAACATGTTCGCGCTGGGCCTGCTGTCGTGGATGTACTCACGCCCGACGGACGGCACGGAGCGGTGGCTGCAGGGGCGGTTCGGGAGCCGCCCGGACCTGGTGGCGGCCAACCTCGCCGCGTTCCGCGCCGGCCACGCGTACGGCGAGACCACCGAATCGTTCTCTGTCGTGATCGAGGTCGGGCCGGCAGCGCTGCCGGCCGGTACGTATCGGCAGATCACCGGGAACAGGGCGCTGGCCTACGGGATCGTGGCCGCGGGGCGACGCTCTGGGCTCCCGGTGTTCCTCGGCTCGTACCCGATCACCCCCGCGTCGGATGTGCTGCACGAGCTGAGCCGGCTCAAGCGATTCGACGTCACCACCTTCCAGGCCGAGGACGAGATCGCCGGCGTGGGGGCCGCGCTCGGGGCCGCGTACGGGGGCGCACTGGGGGTGACGACCACATCCGGTCCAGGTATCGCCCTCAAGAGCGAGACGATCGGGCTGGCCGTGATGACCGAGCTGCCGCTGCTCGTGGTGGACGTGCAGCGGGGTGGGCCGTCGACGGGGCTGCCCACCAAGACGGAGCAGGCGGACCTGTTGCAGGCCATGTTCGGGCGCAACGGCGAGTCTCCGGTGCCGGTGCTCGCTCCGCAGTCGCCCGGTGACGCGTTCGCGATCGCCCTCGACGCCGCGCGGATCGCGCTCACGTACCGGACCCCGGTGCTGGTGCTGTCGGACGGCGCGATCGCCAACGGCTCGGAGCCGTGGCGGATACCGGCGGTCGCCGACCTCCCCGACCTTCGGGTCCGGTTCGCGACGGCCGGTGACGGACCGTTCCTGCCCTACAGCCGCGACCCCGAGACACTGGCGCGACCGTGGGCGGTGCCCGGAACGCCGGGACTCGAGCATCGGATCGGGGGGCTGGAGAAGGCCGACGGTACCGGCGCCATCTCGTACGAGCCGAACAACCACGAGGCGATGGTCCGGCTGAGGCAGGCCAAGGTCGACGGCATCGTCGTGCCCGATCTGGCGGTCGACGACCCGTCGGGCCACGCAGACGTCCTGCTGCTCGGGTGGGGGTCGACGTACGGGCCGATCGTCGAGGTCGCGCGGCGGTTGCGGGCTGCCGGCCGGCCGATCGCGCAGGCCCACCTGCGGCACCTGAACCCGTTGCCGCGCAATACCGGTGACGTCCTGCGTCGCTACCGGAGGGTGATCGTTCCCGAGATGAACCTGGGGCAGCTCGCGCTGCTGCTGCAGGGCCGGTTCGCGGTGCCGGTGACGCCGGTGACCAAGGTCGCTGGGCAGCCGTTCGGCGTCGAGGAACTCGAGGTGCGCGTGCTGCGGGAACTGGGTGCCGAATCCCATGCTGTCGGGTCGGACACGGGGGTGGCACGGTGACCGCGGTGGACCTGGGTGTACCGGGCCGGGGCGGCCTGGAGTTCGTGCCCGGCGCATCGGAAACGTTGAAGCCCAAGGACTTCACATCCGACCAGGAGGTCCGATGGTGCCCGGGCTGCGGCGACTACGCCGTCCTGGCGGCGGTGCGGGCATTCCTGCCGAAGCTACGGATCGCCCGCGAGAACGTCGTGTTCGTGTCGGGCATCGGGTGCAGTTCGCGGTTCCCGTACTACCTGGACACGTACGGCATGCACTCGATCCACGGACGCGCGCCCGCGATCGCGACCGGGCTCGCCATCGCCCGGCCCGAGCTGTCGGTGTTCGTCGTGACCGGCGACGGTGACGGGCTGTCGATCGGCGGCAACCACCTGGTGCATGCGTTGCGGCGCAACGTGAACCTGACGATCCTGCTGCTGAACAACCGGATCTACGGCCTCACCAAGGGCCAGTACTCGCCGACCAGCGAGGAGGGTAAGGTCACCAAGTCCACCCCGGACGGCTCGGTGGATCACCCGATCGACCCGCTCGCGCTGGCCCTCGGTGCCGACGCCACGTTCGTCGCGCGGTCGCTCGACTCGGACCGGGTGATGCTCACCTCGGTGCTCGAAGCCGCTGTGTCGCACCGGGGTACGTCGCTGGTCGAGATCTACCAGGACTGCCCGATCTTCAACGACGGCGCGTTCGACGTCCTCCGCCGTCCCACCGATGCCGAGTCGCGGGTGATCACGGTGCGGCACGGCGAGCCGATCACGTTCGGCACGCCCCGCGGCGACGGTGTCGGGCGCTGGGCGGTGGTGCAGCGCGGCTTCGGCCTCGCCGTGGCGCCGACCGACGAGGTGCCGCGCGAGTCGATCGTGGTGCACGACGAGACGGACCGGCAGCTGGCGTTCGCGCTCGCCCAGCTCTCGGATCAGGCCCTGGAGCACACCGTGTTCGGGGTGATCCGGCGGGTGGTGCGTCCGGCGTACGACGACCTCGTGCGCGAGCGGGTCGAAGCGGCCAAGGGCGGCGGCGACGACCTGGCCGCCCTGCTGCGCGGTGGCGACACCTGGACGGTCGAGTGATCCGATTACAGCAGGCTGCTGCTACTGATGGCCGTCGAGGGCGAGCTCGCCCGCCGCTGGCTCGCCGCCTACGGCCCGCCCAGCCCGACGACCTGCGATGGTGGACCGGCTGGACCACGACCCAGGTCAGGCGGGTCGTGACGGAGATCGAGCCGGTCGATGTGGAGTTGGACTCCGGACCGGGCATCGTCCTCGACTCCGACCTCGAACCACCCGCGCGCCCGCTCCCTGGGCGGCGCTGTTGCCAGCCCTCGACCTCATCCCGACGGCCCCCCTGCGCGGTCCCGCAGGGATGACGCATGATCGGAGTCATGGATATGACGTTTCGCCGCCTGGGCCGCTCCGGCCTCGCGGTCTCGGTGGTCGGGCTCGGTACCAACAACCTCGGGATGAAGCTGGACGAGGCGGGCAGCCGCGAGGTGGTGCATGCCGCGCTGGACGCCGGCATCACACTCTTCGACACCGCCGACTCGTACGGCGCATCGGAGGAGCGGCTCGGTGCGCTGCTCGAGGGGCACCGAGACGACGTCGTGATCGCCACCAAGTTCGGGAGCGACACGCGGCCCCGTGGCAACAGTAACGGCGAGGACTGGGGCGCACGCGGCTCGCGCCGCTACATCCGCAAGGCCGTCGAGGCGTCGCTGCGGCGGCTGGGTACCGACTGGATCGACCTGTACCAGCTGCACCGCCCCGACCCGCAGACCCCGATCGAGGAGACCCTCGCTGCGCTCGACGCCCTCGTGCAGGAGGGTAAGGTCCGCTACATCGGCCACTCCAACTTTGCGGGCTGGCAGATCGCGGACGCCGAATGGACGGCTCGGACAAGGGGGTTCGAACGTTTCGTCAGCGCGCAGAACCAGTACAGCCTGCTCGATCGTTCTGTCGAGCGTGACGTGGTTCCTGCGCTCGAGGCGTACGAGATCGGGCTGCTGCCGTTCTTCCCGCTGGCCAGCGGGCTGCTGACCGGCAAGTACCGGCGCGGCGAGCCCGCACCCGCGGGGAGCCGGATCGAGGCGTGGAACAGGCAGTCCGTCCTCACCGACGGCGCGTTCGATGTGGTGGAGGCGCTCGAGGCGTTCGCCACGCAGCGCGGGGTCACGATCCTCGACGTCGCGATCGGTGGCCTGGCCGCGCAGCCAACGGTGTCATCGGTCATCGCCGGCGCCACCAGCGCCGCACAGGTGCGGGCCAATGTCGCTGCCGGGCAGTGGGTCCCGACACCGTCGGATCTGATCGACCTGGACGAGATCACCAGGACCAGCTGACGCAGAGGAGTCGACCGACAGCATAGTGCCCGCCCCCGGATATCCGGGGGCGGGCACTGGTGCAGTCTTCGGCCGCCGACTACGCGGACGCGGTGGCCAGGGTCTCGGCGACGGTGATCGCCTGGGCGACGCCCTGCAGCGTGGCGGCGACCTTCACAGCCTCCCACACCTGTTCCTTGGTCAGCCCGGCCTTGCGGACCACGTCGTCGTGCGCGCCGACGCAGTGCTCGCAGCCATTGATCGTGGACACGGCCAGGCTCCACAGCTCGAAATCAGCCTTGTCGACGCCGGGGTTGCCGATGACGTTCATCCGCAGGCCCACCCGGACCTGCGTGTAGTCGGTGCCGAGGAAGCCCTTGGCGCGGTAGGCGACGTTGTTCATGCCCATGATCGAGGCGGCGGCGAGTGCGGCCTGGTACGCCTCGGCCGACAGGTTGTCGCCGGCCTCCTCGGCGACCTCGCGCAGCACGGTGGCATTGCGGGTCGCGGCGGCGGCCGCGAGAAACGTGCCCCACAACTGCTGCTCGCTGAGCTCGGTCGAGCGGGCCAGCGAGCCGAGGTTCAGCTTGAGGTCCTTGGCGAACTCCGGGACGGCGCCCTTGAGGTTATCGATCGACATGGCTTAGACGCTCTCCTTGAGCAGCTCGCCCGCGTCGATGGTCGGGTCGCCCTTGCGCCAGTTGCAGGCGCAGAGCTCGTCGGACTGCAGGGCGTCGAGGACGCGGAGCACTTCGTCGACGTTGCGGCCCACGGAGCCGGCGGTCACCGACACGAACTGGATCTCGTTGTTCGGGTCCACGATGAACGTGGCACGGTCCGCGACACCGTCGGCGTTGAGAACGCCCGTCGCCGTGGCCAGCTCGCGCTTCAGGTCCGACAGCATCGGGAACGGGAGCGTCTTGAGGTCCTCGTGCTGGGCGCGCCACTGGAAGTGTACGAACTCGTTGTCGACCGAGGCGCCCAACACCTGCGCGTCACGGTCGGCGAACTCGTCGTTGAGCTTGCCGAACGCGGCGATCTCGGTGGGGCACACGAAGGTGAAGTCCTTCGGCCAGAAGAAGACGATCTTCCACTTGCCGGCGAAGTCATTGCTGGACACGGTGGTGAAGTAGTCGTCCGGCTGCTGGGCGTCGACCTTCGACAGGTCGCCACCGATCACCGCGGTGAGGTCGAAGGCGGGGAACTGATCACCAATCGTCAAGAGAGCCAAGATATCTCCTTCATCGTGAGGTCCTTCGGGGGGCGATGATGCGGCCCTGGACCGGCTTGTCCGTCGAGGAATATCCTGCCTGGACCGAGTCCAATGCGCAAAGAAACGTGATTGATCGCACTAGACTCATAGGTATGTCCGATCAGTCTTATCAGCCCACGCTTGCGCAGCTGCGCGCCTTCGTCGCAGTAGCACGCACGCGCCACTTCTCGGCGGCGGCCGCACGGCTCGGCATCAGCCAGCCGACGCTGTCACAGGCGTTGTCCGCCTTGGAATCCGGGCTCGGCGTGCAGCTCGTGGAGCGCAGTACTCGCAAGGTTCTGATCACCGAGGCGGGGACGGCGCTGCTCGACCAGGCCGCGGCGATCGTCGCTTCCGCAGAGGACCTCGTCCTGTCCGCGTCGGGCCTCACGGGGGAGCTGCGCGGTTCGCTCCGCCTCGGCTTGATCCCGACGGTGGCGCCCTACCGGCTACCGGCGTTGCTCGCGGAGCTGCGTGCCCGCGTGCCCGAGCTCGCCGTCACCGTCGTCGAGGATCAGACGGCTCGTCTCGTCGACGCGCTGCGCGCCGGCCGTATCGACGCCGCCGTGATCGCGCTGCCGGCGCTGCGCTCCGGACTTGTCGAGGCACCGCTCTACGACGAGGATTTCGTCCTCGTGGTGCCGGCCGGTCACCCGCTCGCCGGGCGTGCCGACCTCACGCCGGACGACCTCACCGATCTGCCGCTGCTACTCCTCGACGAGGGGCACTGCCTGCGCGACCAGGCGCTGGACCTGTGTCGACGGGCCACGGAGGCGCCGGCCGCGCTCGGGGACACGCGCGCTGCGTCACTCTCGACCATCGTGCAGTGTGTGGCCGGTGGGCTCGGCGTCACCCTTCTCCCGGAACCCGCCGTCGCCGTCGAACTGCGTGGAACAGACCTGGCGACAGCACGATTCGCCGCGCCGGTACCCGGGCGCAGCATCGGACTCGTGCACCGGGCCTCCAGTGCCAGATCGGATGGCTTCGCGCGGCTCGCCGAGATCGCGCGGGCGGCCGCCGCGATAGGGAACACGATGGCGACGGCGTGATAACAGGTCCGATATAAATCAGCGCTAGCCTTCCTCCCATCTTCCTCCGAACGGAGGGCAAGGAAGGTGCGGAACGATGGCCATTGATGCGGGAGAAGCGGGCGTTTCGCCCGTCACCGAGGATCCGACCTGGGAGGAGTTGGGGTATCACCAGCGGTTGACCAATGATGATTTGGCGCCGTTGCAGCGGCAGAGTTGGAAGACGTACAACATTTTCGCGTTCTGGATGTCGGATGTGCATA
>NZ_BAABFR010000030.1:0-53635 GCF_039541155.1 Tsukamurella soli | reverse complement strand
GGCGCGGTGACGACGGTGGCGCGGGCCGCAGCCGCCGTCGGGCTCAGGACGCGGGGCGTGGCGGCCAGCCCGCTGCCCGGGCCGTCCGGCAACGTCGAGTACTTTCTGTGGCTGCGTCGCGAGCACGATGGTGCCCGCCCGACCGACAGCGACGAGACCGAGGCGGAACGGGCCGAGATGATCGAGCGCGCCGTCGCGGACGGGCCCGTCTAGCGAGGCGACCGGCAGCGCGACACGACAGGATCGGCCGGGCGGGAACAGCACGGCGGGAACGAAGGGAGGGCTGGTAGTGGATCGGGTATTCCTGGTGGTCGTACACACCCGCCGGACCGACGTGCACGTCACGCTGCAGCGGATCGTCGAACGGTGCTCGGCCGCCGGGGTGCGGGTCCGGATCCTCGAGGACGTCACGACGGTGGTCGACGCCGACGAGATCGGCGTCGGGTGCGAGGCGGTGATCGTCCTGGGCGGCGACGGCGGTCTCCTGCGCGCCGCGGAGATCGCGCGCGCGAACGACATCCCGATCATCGGCATCAACCTCGGCCACGTGGGATTCCTCGCGGAGGCCGAGCGCGAGTCGGCCGGCGAGACCATCGACCACCTGATCGCCCGTCAATACACGGTGCAGGCGCGGATGACCCTGGACGTCACCATCCTGGACTGCGGCGTGCCCGTCGCCGCGGGCTGGGCGCTCAACGAGGTGTCCATCGAGAACCGCACGCGGCAGGGCCTGCTCGAGCTGGTCACCGAGGTCGACGACCGGCCGGTGTCGCGGTTCGCGTGCGACGGCGTGTTGGTGAGCACTCCGACGGGCTCCACCGCATACGCGTTCTCGGCGGGCGGTCCGGTGATGTGGCCGGATCTCGAGGCCATCCTGGTGGTGCCCAGCAATGCCCACGCGCTGTTCGCGCGCCCGATGGTCACCAGCCCCGAGTCGCGGATCGCAGTCGAGGTGGAGAGCCGCAGCCACGCGGCGATCGCCTTCTGCGACGGCCGGCGCGTCCTCGACGTGCCCGTCGGCGGCCGCATCGAGATCGTGCGGGGCCGGCTGCCCGTGCGGTTCATCCGCCTCGACGCGGCGCCGTTCACCGACCGCCTGGTACAGAAGTTCGAACTGCCCGTGACCGGTTGGCGCGGGCGCGGCGACAGGGACTGAGGGAGAGGCGTGCTCGAGGAGATCCGGATCGAGAGCCTCGGCGTGATCGATGCGTCGACGGCCGAGTTCGCGCCCGGGCTCACGGTGCTGACCGGTGAGACCGGCGCCGGCAAGACCATGGTGGTGACCAGCCTGCACCTGCTCGCGGGCGCCCGCGCCGACGCCGGGCGGATCCGCGCGGGCGCGGACAAGGCCGTGGTCGAGGGCCGGTTCAGCCTCGCGGACGCATCCGCGGCGGACCAGGTGCGGGAGGTGGTCGACGCCGCGGGCGGAGATGTCGACGACGACGGTGCCGTCATCGCCGTGCGGTCCGTGTCGGCGGACGGTCGCTCCCGTGCCTACCTGGGTGGTCGCAGCGTCCCCGTCGGCACCCTCTCGGACTTCAGCGCGCCGCTGCTGACCGTCCACGGCCAGAACGACCAGCTGCGGCTGCTGCGTCCCGAGCGGCAGCGGGACCTGCTGGACGCGTTCGCCGGCGCGCCGGCGACCCGGGCTCTGGCCGCGTACCGCAAGGTACGAGCCGAGTGGGTCGGCGCGAAGGCGGAGCTCGCCGAACGCACCTCGCGCTCCCGGGAGCTGGCCCTCGAGCAGGACCACCTCACCGCCGCGCTCGCCGAGATCGACGGCGTCGACCCGCTGCCGGGCGAGGACGCGGAAGTGAGCGCGCGGATCCGCCGGCTCTCCGACCTGGACACGCTGCGCGAGGCCGCGGACACGTCGTACGCCGCGCTCACCGGCACGCCGTACGAGGGCTCCTTCGGCGACGGTGCGGGCGCCGTGCTGGACCTGCTCGGCACGGTCCGCGCGTCGCTGACCGGCTCGGACGATCCGGTGCTGCGCGAGCTCGCCGAGCGCGTCGCCGAGGCGACGACCATCGCGGGCGACGTGGCCACCGAGCTCGGTGCGTACCTGTCGGCGCTGCCGTCCGACCCGTCCGAGCTCGAGCAGAGCCTCCAGCGGCAGGCCGACCTGAGGACTCTCACCCGCAAGTACGCGCCCGACGCCGACGGGGTGCTGGCCTGGGCTGCCGAGGCCCGTACCCGGCTGGCGGGCATCGACACCTCGGCCGAGGGGCTCGCGGCTCTCACGTCGCGGGTCGCCGACCTGGGGCGTGCCGTCGCCGACGCCGCGGCCAAGCTCACCGCGGCCCGCACCAAGGCCGCGGTGAGCCTGAGCCGCAGGGTGACCGCCGAGCTCCGGAAGCTCGCGATGGGCGGCGCGTCGATCACCGTCGCCGTGACCCCCGACCAGGCGGGCGAGAGCGACCACGCGGTCCCGAGCGGCGATGGTGGCCCGGCCCGGCTGCGCGCCGGCGGCCACGGCACCGACGTGGTCGAGTTCCGCTTGGTCGCGCACGACGGCGCCAACCCGTTGCCGATCGCGAAGTCGGCCTCAGGCGGTGAACTGTCGCGGGTGATGCTCGCGCTGGAGGTGGTGCTGGCGCAGACCGAGTCCGGCCTGACGATGGTGTTCGACGAGGTCGACGCCGGCGTCGGCGGCAAGGCGGCGGTCGAGATCGGCCGCTGCCTGGCGGCGCTGGCCAGGCGGCATCAGGTCATCGTCGTCACCCACCTGCCGCAGGTGGCGGCCTTCGCCGACACCCACCTGACCGTCGGCAAACAGGTCCTGGGTGGCGGCAAGGGCAGTGGCGGTAAGGGCAGTGGCGGCAAGGGCAAGGCGGTCACGTCGACGCTGAGCGCGCTCAGCCGCGACGAGCGGATCGCCGAGTTGGCCCGCATGCTCGCCGGCATGGGCGACACCGACACCGGGCGTGCGCATGCGGAGGAGCTGCTCGTGGCCGCCGAGACCGACAAGGTCGAGCAGATCGGTGCGCACGCGTCGTAACAGAAGTTGCGTGTGTGCTCGGCGCGCCTCCTGAGAGTCTTGTGACTGACGGTGCAGAATTAGCCGCATGAAGCTGTCTGGCCTGCTGTCCCGCTCCACGGACGACCTCCCGGGCGTCACCGGCACCGCCCGTGTCGACAAGGACACGACCCGCCTGCTCCGGCGTATCGGACCCGGCGACGTCGTCGTGTGCGACGAGCTCGACCTCGATCGCACCACTGCCGAGGTGATGGTCGAGGCGGGCGTCTCGGTCGTCGTCAATGCGTCGCCGTTCATCTCCGGCCGCTACCCGAACCTGGGCCCCGAGGTGCTGTCCGCGGCGGGCATCGTGCTCGTCGACGACGCCGGCTCCGAGGTGTTCAAGCGGATCAAGGACGGGCAGCGCGTGCGCGTGCACGAGGGTCGCATCCTGACCGGCGACCGGGAGCTCGCGGCGGGTGAGCAGCTGACCGACGGTGCCGTGACCGAGCGCATGCTGGCGGCGCGGTCCGGTCTCGTGGACCACCTGGAGGCATTCTCCGGCAACACGATCGAGTTCATCCGCGTCGAGTCGCCGCTGCTGATCGACGGTGTCGGCATCCCCGACGTCGAGGTGAACCTCCATGACCGGCACGTGCTGGTGGTCTCCGACGGGCCCGACCACGTCGAGGACCTCAAGCGTCTCAAGCCGTTCATCAAGGAGTACGCGCCTGTGCTGGTCGGCGTGAACCGCGGCGCGGACGCGCTGGTCAAGGCCGGGTACCGCCCCGACCTGATCGTCGGCGATCCCGACCAGATCACCACCAACACCCTGCGCTCCGGCGCCCAGGTGGTCCTGCCGGCCGACGCCGACGGGCACGCCATCGGCCTCGAGCGCATCCAGGACCTGGGCATCGGCGCCATGACGTTCCCCGCGTCCGGGTCGCCTGCCGATCTCGCGCTGATCCTCGCCGACCACCACGGCGCGTCGCTGATCGTTTCCGTGGGACACCCGGCGTCGCTCGAGGAATTCTTCGACGCCGGACGCCGCGAGTCCAACCCGTCCACCTTCCTCACCCGGCTCAAGGTGGGCACCAAGCTGGTCGACGGCAAAGCCGTCGCCACGCTGTACCGCTCCCGCGGGCACGCCGGCGCCGTGGCGCTGTTCATCCTCGCCGCGCTGGTGGCGGTGGTGGTGGCGGTGCTGGTGTCCAACCAGGGCCACGATGTGGTGCACTGGGCGATCGCGGAGTGGAACCGCTTCGCCCTCTGGGTCCAGGGCCAGTTCCACCGCCTGTAGCCCATGCCGAGTCTTTCGCCGGGGTCACGGCGCCGCGCGGATGCGCGGCGCCCGGCCCTGTTCTGGGCCGCCGTCCTGGTCGCGCTCGCGGTGGGGCTCGCCCTGGGTGGCGGCGTCCTTGCGCGCTACACCGGCGACGGTGGCGTCACGCGCGACCTGCGGGCGCAGGTCGCCGACCTGAAGGCGGACAACCAGGATCTCACTGCGCGTGCGGATGCGGGCGAGGGGTTCGCCGACACCGTCGCCGGGCGGCTGTTCGCGGACGGCCTGTCGGACAGCCCCGTCGTCGTGATCGCTGCGCCCGGCGCGGATCCCGCCGACGTCAGCGCGATCACCACGTACGTCGAGCGGTCCGGCGGCACCGTCACCGGTACGCTCACCCTGACGCCGACGCTGTATGCGGACGGGCAGGCCGCGCGGCTGGGCGGCATCGTCGACCAGTCCGTGCCGGCGGGCGTGACGCTGGACCCGACGGTGGCCGATCCCGCCGCCCGAGCCGGTGACCTGCTCGGCGCGATCCTGCTCAGCAGGGGGCCGACGTCCGACCCCGCGCCAGCGGCACCGTCGGGCCCGGACCGCGCGAATGCGCTCGCAGCCCTGCGTGATGGGGGCTTCGTGACGTTCGACGGCGGCGACCCGGCGCCCGCGCGGGTCGCGGTGGTCGTCACCGGCGCCTCCGTCGCCACCTCCGCCGCGGGCCAGGGCCAGGCCGTGGGGCGGCTGGCGGCAGCGCTGTCGAAGCATGGTCAGGGCGCGGTCCTGGCGGGTCGCACGGGCTCCGCGGCGGGCGCCGGCCCCGTCGTCGTGGTGCGCCACGACGACACGCTGCACGCGAAGTTGTCCACCGTCGACGACGTCGGCACCGCGGTAGGCCGCGTGACGGCTGTGCTCGCGCTCGGCGAGGCGGCACACGGCAGGTTCGGGGCGTACGGCACCGGGCCGACGGCGAGCGCGGTCGCGCCGGGCGTGGGCTAGGGAGGCGAACCGATGACTACCTCCCGCTACCGGATCCGCGTGATCGCGGAGCTCCAACCCGACCACCCGGCGGCAGCCCGATACGGGTACCGCGCACTCACCCTCGGTGACTACATCAGCGAGATCGGCGGGCTCGAGGGCACGCTGATCGACAACTACGACCTGCCTCGCGAGATATCCCTTGCCGCATTCGCAGGGGCCGACCCGGCGATCCCGCTCGACCTCATGTTCGTCGAGGTCGCACCGGGTAGGGAGTTCGACCCGCCCGGGGCCGGCCAGGTGGTGCTCGCCGAGTACGACGCTCCCATCGAGCGACCGGCGTACATGCCACCGCGCACCGACTGACAGACGCGACCCGGTTCCATTCGGCTGGCAGGACGTTCCGCACACCGGGTGCGACCCGCCGCGGCCGGTGCCGCGTCCGGTGGGCGCGAATCTGCTGATACTCTGAAGTCCCGTAGATGAAGCAGGTTGTCCGCTCAATCACGGGAGTCTCGTTGCCTCAGTCACGCCCCCACGCTCGTGTCGCCACGAAGCACATCTTCGTCTCGGGGGGCGTCGCGTCCTCGCTGGGGAAGGGGCTCACCGCCTCCAGCCTCGGCCAGTTGCTCACCGCCCGAGGGTTGCGCGTGACCATGCAGAAGCTCGACCCGTACCTCAACGTGGACCCCGGCACCATGAACCCGTTCCAGCACGGTGAGGTGTTCGTCACCGAGGACGGCGCCGAGACCGACCTCGACGTGGGCCACTACGAGCGCTTCCTGGACCGCAACCTCTCCGGATACGCGAACGTGACCACCGGCCAGGTGTACTCGTCCGTGATCGCCAAGGAGCGTCGCGGCGAGTACCTCGGCGACACCGTCCAGGTGATCCCGCACATCACCGACGAGATCAAGGCTCGCATCCTCGCGATGGGCGACGCCGACGCCGACGGCATCACCCCCGACGTGGTGATCACCGAGATCGGCGGCACCGTGGGCGATATCGAGTCGCAGCCGTTCCTCGAAGCGGCTCGGCAGGTGCGGCACGACGTGGGCCGCGACAACGTCTTCTTCCTGCACGTCTCCCTGGTGCCGTACCTCGCGGCTTCGGGCGAGTTGAAGACCAAGCCGACGCAGCACTCCGTGGCCGCGCTGCGCAGCATCGGTATACAGCCCGACGCGCTGGTGCTGCGCTGCGATCGGGACGTCCCCGAGGGGCAGCGCAACAAGATCGCGCTCATGTGCGACGTGGACATCGACGGCGTGATCTCGTGCCCGGACGCCTCGTCGATCTACGATGTACCGAAGGTGCTGCACCGCAACCAGCTCGACGCCTACGTGGTCCGCAAGTTGGGGTTGCCGTTCCGGGACGTCGACTGGACCGTGTGGGGTGACCTGCTGCGCCGCGTCCACGAGCCCCGCGAGACGGTGCGGATCGCCTTGGTGGGCAAGTACATCGACCTCCCCGACGCCTACCTGTCGGTCACCGAGGCGCTGCGCGCCGGTGGCTTCGCGCACTGGGCCAAGGTGGAGATCGACTGGGTGGCGTCCGACGAGTGCGAGACCGATGCGGGCGCCGCCGCGGCCCTGCGCGGCGTCGACGGCGTGCTGATCCCCGGCGGCTTCGGCATCCGCGGCATCGAGGGCAAGCTGGGCGCCATCCGGTACGCCCGCACCCGCGGCGTCCCGCTGCTGGGACTGTGCCTCGGCCTGCAGTGCATCGTCATCGAGGCCGCCCGGTCGGCGGGCCTCGAGGACGCCAGCTCGGCCGAGTTCGATCCGGACACCGCGCATCCGGTGATCTCGACGATGGCCGACCAGGAACAGGCCGTCGCCGGCGAGGCAGACCTGGGCGGCACGATGCGGCTGGGCGCGTACCCGGCGACGCTGGGACGCGGCACCGTCGTCGCCTCGGCCTACGGCGCACTGGAGGTGTCGGAGCGGCACCGCCACCGCTACGAGGTGAACAACGCGTACCGCGACGCGATCGCGGAGTCGGGACTGCTGTTCTCGGGCACGTCGCCCGACGGCCACCTCGTGGAGTTCGTGGAGTACCCGCGGTCCATCCACCCGTTCCTGGTGGGTACGCAGGCGCATCCTGAGTTGAAGTCCCGACCGACCCGGCCGCATCCCCTGTTCGCGGCGTTCGTCGGCGCGGCGCTGCGGTACCAGGCCGAGGAGGTGCTGCCGGTCGACGTTCACGGAGCGGTGAGCGCCGCAGCGCCTGAGGGGGCAGAATCGGTGGGGGAGTCGGCGGACCGCAAGGAGGCGGAGAGTGCCTGATGTGATGCATGAATTCGAGACGGTGTCGACCGAGCTCGTTTACGACGGGCCGATCTTCGCCGTCCGCAAGGACAAGGTGACGATGCCCGGCGGCGGCACGGCCAACCGCGACGTCGTGGAGCACGACGGCGCCGTCGCAGTGGTCGCGATGAATCCGGACGGCGCAATCGCGATGGTCAACCAGTACCGGCACCCGATGGGGCGGCGGATGCTGGAGATCCCCGCCGGGCTGCTCGACCACTCGGGCGCCGAGACCCCGTGCGCCGCCGCTCAGCGCGAACTCGCCGAGGAGACCGGGCTGGGCGCGCGCGACTGGCACGTACTCGTCGACCTGGCACCGTCGCCGGGGTTCACCGACGAGGTGGTGCGCGTATTCCTCGCCACCGACCTGCGGTACTGCCACATCGCGGACTATCAGGAGGACGAGGAACTCGACATGACCCTCGAATGGGTCCAGATGCCCGACGCGGTGCAGATGGTCCTGTCGGGTGAGATCGTCAACTCCACCTCTGTGAGCGCGATCCTCGCCGCCACCATGGTGATGGACGACGACGCCCCGCTGCGTAGCGCCGAGGCGCCCTGGCCCTGCAGGCCGACGGCCTTCGCGGCCCGCAAGGGGCGCCCGGTCGAGTGAATGCGGAGCCCCTCGACGGTCAGGTGCGGGGCTTCCTCGACCACCTGACCGTCGAGCGCGGCGCGGCGGCGAACACGCTGCTGTCGTACCGCCGGGACCTGTCTCGTTATCAGGAGTACCTGGCGGACAGGGACGTCCGCGATCTGGCTGCGGTGTCCGAGGCTCATGTCAGCGGCTTCCTCGTCGCCCTGCGCGAGGGCGCTGGCGGGCACCCACCGCTGGCGGCCAGCTCCGCTGCGCGCACGCTGGTCGCGGTGCGCGGCCTGCATCGGTTCGCCGCCGCCGAGGGCATGACTCCGGCGGACGTCGCACGCGAGGTCCGGCCGCCCACACCCGGCCGGCGGCTGCCGAAGGCGCTTCCGGTCGACCAGGTGGTGGCGATCCTCGAGGCAGCGGGGGGCGGGTCCGACGGTGCCGGTGAGGCCGCGGCCTCCGACACCCCGGCGCGGCTGCGCGATCGCTGCCTGCTGGAGGTGCTGTACTCGTGCGGCGCCCGGATATCCGAGGTCACGGCCCTGGACGTCGACGATGTGGATCGTGAGGGTCGAGCGGTTCTGCTGCGCGGTAAGGGTGGCAAGGAGCGGATCGTGCCTATCGGCCGTCCCGCGATAGCTGCACTCGATGCATACCTCGTGCGGGGCCGGCCCGGGCTCGTGCGGCGGTCGGAGCCGGCGCTGTTCCTCAACGTGCGCGGTGGCCGGCTGTCACGCCAATCGGCGTGGCAGGTCCTGGCGACCGCCGCCGAGCGGGCCGGTATCGCCACGTCGGTGTCCCCGCACACGCTCCGGCACTCGTTCGCCACGCATCTGCTCGACGGTGGCGCCGACGTCCGCGTCGTGCAGGAGCTACTGGGCCACTCGTCGGTCGCCACCACGCAGATCTACACGCTGGTCACCGCCCAGTCCCTCCGCGAGGTGTACGCGCAGGCACACCCCCGCGCCTTGCGCTGACGGCGGTCCACCCGCGTCGTGGTCCGCGGCAGGATCCTGCGGCTACTCCGTCGTCGGGGTGATGACGAGCACGGCGACGCGGTCGTCGCGCTTGAACAGTCCCTTGAGGCGGCTGCCGAACTGGACGGCAGTCCCGATCAGGCCGTACTTGCGGCGCAGCGCGGCGCGGACCGCGGCGATCTCGGGTCCGGACTCGACGAGCCGGGCCGTGCCCGGCAGCGTCGGCGCCCCGGGGCGCACCTTGCCGCGCGCGTCGCAGGCCGTGAGCTCGACATGCGGGTCGTTACGCACTCGCTTGACCTTGCCGGCGTCAGGAGCGGTCCACACTCCGACCCGGCCTTCGGGCAGCGGCACGACCCACACCGGGGTGGGCACCCCGACCCCGGTGCGGCGGAAGGTCGTCACGGACACGTATCGCTCGTCTGCGATATCGACAGTCATGCTCCCAGTATGCGGCCGCGCTGACACACACGTGGCCCGCGTCCATCACCTGGGAGGTACCGCCCATTAAGGTGGTCACCCAAGGGGTGCGACGGCAAGGAGGTGCGGGAACGGTGTCACCGGACGCGGACAACCCGGGGTTGGACCTCGGGGAGCTGGCCCACCACGCCCCGAAGCAACCCCATCACGGACACGACGACGCGCTGGGCCCCACCGGGCGCCCGGTGCGCGAGTTCCCGGACCCCGCGCCCCGCACCAGCCACGGCCCAGCGAAGGTGATCGCGGTGTGCAACCAGAAGGGCGGCGTGGGCAAGACCACGACCACCATCAACCTGGGCGCCTCCCTCGCGAGCTACGGACGGCGCGTCCTGCTGGTGGACCTCGATCCGCAGGGAGCGCTGTCGGCGGGGCTCGGCGTGGCGCACCACGAGCTCGACCTCACGGTGCACAACCTCCTCATGGAGGCCCGCGTGTCCGCCGACGACGTGCTGATGCGCACGCGCGTCGAGGGGCTGGACCTGCTGCCGTCCAACATCGACCTCTCGGCCGCGGAGATCCAGCTGGTCAACGAGGTGGGCCGCGAGCAGACCCTGGGCCGCGCGCTCTATCCGGTGCTCGACCGGTACGACTACATCCTCGTCGACTGTCAGCCCAGCCTCGGTCTGCTCACCGTGAACGCCCTGGCGTGCGCGGACTCGGTGCTCATCCCTATGGAGTGCGAGTACTTCTCGCTGCGCGGTCTCGCGCTGCTGACCGACACCGTCGAGAAGGTGCGCGACCGGTTGAACCCACGGCTGCACCTGGCCGGCATCGTCGTCACGATGTACGACTCCCGCACGCTGCACTCGCGGGACGTGATGGCGCGCGTCGTCGAGGTGTTCGGCGACGTCGTCTACGACACCGCGATCTCCCGCACCGTGCGGTTCCCCGAGACGTCCGTGGCGGGGGAGCCGATCACCTCGTGGGCGCCGAAGTCGTCGGGAGCGATCGCCTACCGGCAGTTGGCGCGCGAGGTCATCGCCCGCGAGGAGGGATGACCGAGCCGGGGCCCGACGGTGGCGTCGCCGAGGTCTCCGCGCCGGTGGGCTTCCAGGTCAAACTCGTCAACTTCGAGGGGCCGTTCGACCTGCTGCTCAACCTGATCGGTGGCAGGCAGCTCGACGTGACCGAGATCGCGCTGCACGTCGTGACCGACGAGTTCATCTCGTACACCAAGCAGCTGGGGACCCAGGCCGGGTTGGACGCGATCACCGAGTTCCTGGTGGTGGCCGCGACGCTGCTCGACCTCAAGGCGGCGCGGCTGCTGCCGTCGGGTGAGGTGGACGACCCGGAGGACCTCGCGCTGCTCGAGGCGCGGGATCTGCTGTTCGCGCGCCTGCTGCAGTACCGCGCGTACAAGCAGGTCGCGGAGCTGATGGCGCAGCTCGAGGCCAAGGCCAACCGGGGCTACCCCCGGTCGGCATCGCTCGAGCCGCGCTACGAGGGCCTCGTGCCGGAGGTCACCCTGGGCGTCACGCCGCAGCAGTTCGCCGAGATCGCGGCTGCCGCGTTCCTGCCGAAACCGGTGCCGCAGGTGGGTCTCGGGCACCTGCACGTGCCCAAGGTCTCGGTGCCCGAGCAGGCGCGGATCATCGGCGATCTGCTGCGCGACGCGCCCGATCACTGGGCGACCTTTGCGGAGCTGGTCTCCGGGTGCGATTCTGGGGTTGCGATGGTGGCGCGATTCCTCGCGCTGCTCGAGTTGTATCGGGAGCGGGCGGTGATGTTCGACCAGCCCGAGGCGCTCGGCGAGCTACGGGTGCGGTGGTCGGGTGAACGCGACGACGTGACAGTGCGAGACGAGGACGACGAGTGACCGACGACACCGTGCGCAGCGAGCAGCCGTTCGGCGAGTCCGGCGCCGACGGTGACACGACGGACGGGGACGCGGCGGATCAGGGCCTCGGCGACGACGAGCTGCGGGCCGCGCTGGAGGCGTTGCTGCTGGTCGTGGACGCGCCCGTCACCGTCGACTCCCTGTCGAACGCGGTCGAGGAGCCGCTGGCTCGGGTGGCTCGCGAGCTCGCGCGGTGGCGCGAGGAGCTCGCCTCCCGCGGATCCGGGATGGACCTGCGCGGCACCACCGAGGGCTGGCGACTGTACAGCCGAAGCGACTACGCGCCCTATGTGGAACGGTTGCTGTTGGACGGCGTGCGGTCGAAGCTGACCCGCGCCGCTTTGGAGACCCTGGCGGTGATCGCGTACCGTCAGCCGGTCAGCCGGGCGAAGGTCGGCGCCGTGCGCGGCGTCAACGTCGACGGCGTGATGCGGACCCTGCTCGCGCGGGGACTGATCGTCGAGGCGGGGACGGACCCGGACTCGGCGGCCACGGCGTACGCCACCACCGAGTTGTTCCTGGAGCGGCTCGGACTGACGTCCCTCGAGGAACTGCCACCGCTCGCGCCGCTACTACCCGAAGTCGATGTGATCGACGACCTGTCCGGCGACCTCGACTCGGAACCGCGGTTCGCCCGCCTCGCCCGCAAGGGTGGCGCGGGAACGGCCGCCGGTCCCGGAGCGTTCGACCCGGACGCATGACATCTGAAGAGAAGGACCATGAACAGACCCGCTCGCCGTGACGGCACACCGGAACCAGGCCGCAGGGGTGGCGCACCCCGCGGAGGCAAGTCGCAGGGAGGCGCCCCACGCGGCGACCGCCAGGACCCGTCCCGCTCCGACCGATCACGCTCCGATCGCTCCCGCGGCGACGACCGCCGCACCGACAAGCCGCGCCAGGCTGCGCCGCGCCAGGCCCCGCGCCGGCAGGCGGAGATCCCCGTCCTCTCCAAGGCCAAGCCCGCGCGCCGGCAGCATGTCGAGTCACCGTCGGACTCCCTCGCCGCGGACCGAACCGGCGACGCCACCGGTGAGGGCGTGCGGCTGCAGAAGGTGCTCGCGCAGGCCGGGGTCGCCTCGCGCCGGGTCGCAGAGGACATGATCGAGGACGGGCGCGTCGAGGTCGACGGCGAGATCGTCACCGAGCAGGGTCGGCGCGTGGACCCCGACACCTCGGTGGTGCGGGTGGACGGCGTGCGCATCGTGGTCAACGAGAACCTGGTCCACCTCGCGCTGAACAAGCCGCGCGGTTGGCAGTCGACGATGAGCGACGACATGGGCCGGCCGTGCGTGGGCGACATCGTCGCCGAGCGGGTCGCCGCCGGGCAGCGGCTGTTCCACGTCGGCCGCCTGGACGCGGACACCGAGGGGCTGCTGCTGGTCACCAACGACGGCGACCTCGCGCACCGACTGATGCACCCGTCCTACGAGGTGCCGAAGACCTACCTGGCATGGGTGGCCGGCGAGTTCGACCGGACGCTCGGCAAGAAGCTGCGCAATGGCGTCGAGCTCGAGGACGGGCCGGTGAAGGTGGACAAGTTCTCAGTACTGGAAGTGTCGGAGGGGAAGTCGTTGGTACGCATCGTTCTGCACGAGGGCCGCAAGCACGTGGTGCGGCGGCTGCTCGACGAGGTGGGGTACCCCGTGGAGCGGCTCGTCCGCACCCACGTGGGGACGGTGGCCCTGGGCGACCAGCGGCCCGGCTCGCTCCGGGTCCTCGGCCACGACGAGGTCCGCGCGCTGTACCGGGCGGTGAGCCTGTGAGCGCCCGCGTGATCGCCATGGACGGACCGTCCGGCACGGGCAAGTCGACGGTGGCTCGGCGCGTCGCCGAGCGTCTCGACGCCCGGTACCTCGACACCGGCGCCATGTACCGCGCCGCCACCGTGCAGGTCCTCGACTCGGACATCGACCCCGCGGACGCCGTCGCCGTCGCCGCGGCCACGGTCGACCTGCCGTTGGCCATGGGCTGCGACCCCGCCCAGGAGATCGTCGAGCTCGACGGTGTCTCCATCGCTCGCCGAATCCGCGAGGACGACGTGACAGCCAACGTCTCGGCGGTCTCCGCCGTGCCCGAGCTGCGCGCGCGTCTCGTCGACTACCAGCGCGCGATCGCCGAGGACTTCGACGAGGTGGACGACCCGCACGGCGGGCTGATCGTGGTGGAGGGCCGCGACATCGGCACCGTCGTCTTCCCGTCCGCCGCCGTCAAGGTCTACCTGACCGCGTCCGCGGAGACCCGTGCCGCGCGCCGGCACGCACAGAACCTGGAGCTCGGCCTGCCCAGCGACCTCGCCGACGTGCTCGCGTCGGTGCAGCGCCGCGACGAGGCCGACTCCACTCGCAAGACCTCACCACTGCGTCCGGCGGACGACGCGGACCGCGTAGACACGTCCGAGCTCACGCTCGACGAGACCGTCGACGCCGTCGTAGCACTGGTGACCGACCGGATCGGGGTGGCGCACTGATGAGTGATGGACTGGAGACCGCCGGCGACGGCGTGTGGACGGACGAGGCCGAGTGGTCGGACACCGCGCTGGCAGAGCTGGCCGGCGAGGCCGCCGCCGAGGCGGTTCCGCTGCCGACGGTGGCGATCGTCGGCCGCCCGAACGTGGGCAAGTCGACGCTCGTGAACCGCATCCTCGGCCGCCGCGAGGCGGTCGTCGAGGATGTGCCGGGCGTGACCCGCGATCGCATCTCCTACGAGGCGAACTGGGCCGGGCGCCGGTTCCTGGTGCAGGACACCGGCGGCTGGGAGCCCGACGCGAAGGGCATGGCGCAGTCCGTGGCGCAGCAGGCCGAGGTGGCCATGCGGACCGCCGACGTGATCGTCGTCGTGGTGGACGCCCGGGTCGGGGCGACCACCACCGACGAGGCCGTCGCCCGTACGCTGCGGCGCTCGAAGGCGCCCGTGATCCTGGTCGCGAACAAGGTCGACGACGAGCGCCTCGAATCCGAGGCCGCCACGCTGTGGTCGCTGGGCCTGGGGGAGCCGCTCACCGTCTCCGCCACCCACGGTCGCGGCACGGGCGACCTGCTCGACGTGATCCTGGAGAAGCTGCCGGAGACCCCTCGTGAGGGCACCGGCGGCATCGGGGGGCCGCGGCGCGTGGCGCTCGTCGGCAAGCCGAACGTGGGCAAGAGCTCGCTGCTCAACAAGCTCACCGGCGAGAACCGCTCGGTAGTCGACAACGTGGCCGGCACCACCGTCGACCCCGTCGACTCCCTCGTCGAGCTGGGCGGGCGCGTGTGGAAGTTCGTCGACACGGCCGGGCTGCGCAAGCGGGTCAACCAGGCCAACGGGCACGAGTTCTACGCCTCCCTGCGCACCAAGGGCGCGATCGAGGCGGCCGAGGTGGCCATCGTGCTGATCGACGCGTCGCAGCCGCTCACCGAGCAGGACCTGCGGGTGCTGTCGATGGTGGTCGAATCGGGCCGGGCGGTGGTGATCGCCTACAACAAGTGGGACCTCGTCGACGAGGACCGGCGGCTGCAGCTCGAGAAGGAGATCGATCGCGAGCTGGTGCAGCTGCCTTGGGCGCAGCGGGTCAACATCTCGGCGCACACCGGGCGCGCTGTCCAGAAGCTGGTGCCTGCGATCGAGACCGCGCTCGAGTCGTGGGACAAGCGTGTCTCGACCGGCCGGCTGAACAACTGGCTCAAGGAGGTCATGGCCGCGACCCCGCCGCCGCTCCGTGGGGGCAAGCTGCCGCGCGTGCTGTTCGCGACCCAGGCCGGGACCCGGCCGCCGACGTTCGTGCTGTTCAGCACAGGCTTCCTCGAGGCCGGTTACCGCCGGTTCCTGGAGCGACGGCTGCGGGAGGAGTTCGGCTTCGAGGGATCGCCCGTTCGGGTCAACGTGCGCGTCCGTGAGAAGCGTGCCAAGAAGTAGCGAGCTGACGCCTCCGAGGGCCTGGGTGGCCGCGTGGTGCGCCTGGGACTGGGGTTCGGCGGCGTTCAACGCGGTGATGACGACGTTCGTGTTCACCGTGTACCTCACCTCCTCGGTGGGTAAGCACCTGCCGGGGCCCATGAGTGCCACCAGCTGGCTGTCCTGGGCGATGGCAGCCGCGGGCCTGCTCGTCGCGGTGCTGGCGCCGGTGATGGGGCAACGCTCCGATGCGGCCGGCAGCCGGAAGCGCTCGCTGGGCGGGTGGAGCCTGCTGGTCTTCGTGTGCACGCTGTGCTGCTTCTTCGTGCGCGACGACTACCACTACCTGTGGCTCGGGCTGTTGCTGCTCGCGGTAGGCACGGTCTGCTTCGAGCTGTCCAACGTGCCCTACTACGCGATGCTGCGGCAGGTCTCGACGCCTGCCACCGTCGGGCGCGTGAGCGGCGTCGGCTGGGCGTGCGGGTACCTCGGCGGGATCGTGCTGCTACTGGTGTGCAACTACGGCTTCATCGCCGGTGACGGTGGCCTGCTGGGCGTCCCCACGGCCGACGGGTTGAACATCCGGATCGTCGCGGTGCTCGCGGCGGTGTGGTTCGGGGCTTCCGCGCTGCCCGTACTGCTCGTCCTGCCGCGGGAACCGCGCCGGGACGACGTGCCGCGACTCGGCATCGTCGGGTCGTATCGCGCGGTGTTCGCCTCGATCGCCGAGCTGTGGCGGGCCGACCGGCACGCCGTGGTGTTCCTGCTCGCCCAGGCGCTGTTCCGGGATGGGCTGGCCGCGGTCTTCACCTTCGGCGCCGTGCTGGGCACCACCGTGTACGGCATGTCTGCGTCCACGGTATTGGTGTTCGGCGTGGTCGCCAACGTGTTCGCGGCCGCCGGCGCGCTGGTCGCCGGACGCTTCGACGACCGGTACGGCGCCAAGCCGGTGATAGTGGTGTCGCTGGTCGCGATGGCCGTCGCCGGGTGCGCCCTGCTGGCGGTCTCGGGGGAGCTGATGTTCTGGGTCTTCGGGCTGATGCTCACGATCTTCGTCGGACCCGCCCAGGCGTCGGCGCGCAGCTACATGACCCGCCTCACCCCGCCCGGGCACGAAGGGCGGATGTTCGGGTTGTATCAGACCACGGGGCGGGCGGCGTCGTTTCTCGCGCCCACCCTGTTCGGTGTGTGCGTCGCCCTGTTCCACGCCGACCGGGCCGGCATCGTCGGGATCATCGTCGTGCTGCTCGCCGGGCTGGCCGTGCTGTTCATCGTCCGGCCCGCCCGCGACCGGGCGCTGGACCCTGCGTAGCGATGTTCATCGAGCGCGCGTACGTGCGGCCCGAGGCGCGGGCGGAGCTGCCCGCGTGGGTGCGGGGCGTGCCCGCGCTGGCGCCCGTGCTCGACGGTGCCGGGTTGCGCTTCACCGCGCCCGTCACCTTCCTCGTGGGCGAGAACGGTTCCGGCAAGTCGACTCTGGTCGAGGCGATCGCCGAGCAGTACGGCCTGGACTCCCGGGGAGGGCGTGCCTCGGTGCCCGGCGGCAACCTCGGCACCCCGAAGACGCCGCTCGGTGAGGCGCTCACGCTGGACCTGACCTTCGAGGGACGGCGGTTGCGGCGGGCGCCGCGGTCGTCACGTTGCCTGCGGCTCGCCGAGACGCTCGGCCCGCTGGTCGACAGCGGGTCGCAGGTGATCTGCGCGACGCACTCGCCGATCCTCACCGCGCTGCCGGGAGCGCAGATCGTCGAACTCACGGAGCAGGGCCCCGTCGACGTCGCCTGGCGCGACCTCGGGATCGTCGCGCACTGGCGCCGGTTCCTGGACCGCCCCGAGGCGTACCTGTCTGCACCGCCACCCCGGTCGCCGCGCACGCGGGGCGCGGAGCCGGACGCGGACCCCGAGATGCCGCGCGCGACATCGCGTCGCGGGTGTGGGACCGCCTACTGCGTGACGAGTGAGGCGCTCGCTACCGGTGCGTCAGTCCCACCAGAAGTCCCAGTGCAGCCACTCGGACAGGCCCTCGGCGTACTGGTCGGCCGGCAGCCCCTGGTCGATGTTGTCGGCGCAGAAGGCGTAGTGCTCGCCCAGGATCGCCTGGATCTCGTCGGCGCCCTGCGGTAGGCGCGACAGCTGGACGGTCATCGTGTCGAAGCCGAGGCCGATCAGCACGGCCCCGAACCGGTCCTCCCATGAGCGCAGCACGGCGGTCAGCTCGGCGCCGCGTAGCTCGGAGTTGGTCGCGCCGATCCAGCCGAGGGCGGCCGGGACGTCGGCCGGCCGGGCGACGGGGACCAGCAGGAGGCCCCCCGGGTGATCGATCTCGATCTGCTCGGCCGTCAGGTCCGGCCCGGGGATCGGCGCTGCGAGGGCCGTGACCGGGTCGGGTTCGGTGGAGTCGGGGTCGGTGTCCGGGTAGTCGGGCTCCTCGTCGGCGACCGCCTGCGCGGTGAGCACCGTCAGCGCCTCGATGGTGCGGTCGTCGGGGCCGGTGAACTCGCCGTCGAGCCAGGGGCGGGCGAGATCGTCGTCGTCCAGGCCTCGGGCGCGAACCGGCCACAGCCCCGTCTGCGGGAAGGCCGCCGCGAGCTTGCGGACCAGCGACTGCAGCTGCTCGACCTCGAGGATGTCCTCGGTGATCCAGGCGACGGGGCCGGGGTGGTCGGCCTCGGTCGCGGTGACGACGCGGCCCTTCGGGAGGGGGACGCCCCCGACGGTGGGCGTCGCCTCGGTGGGGAGGGTGCCTGCGGTGGAGCGGAACATCGGATATCCCTTCGTCGCGGAACTGCCTCGCGGCGAGCCTATCCGAGAGGGTGTCCGGAGTCCGGCAGACGACGGACGCGAGTCGGCGATGGGCCGGGCCGACACGTCGTAGTGGAGCAGCGATGACGTCGGACCAGCATCATGTCGGATTCGTCGATCGACTGGAAGCCGCGGACAGATGGAGCCGTCGAAGGCGAGACCGTCTGCGAAGACGCTCTCGTCGAACGAAGGCAGTCTCAGTGGGGGTAGTCGGCGGCAATCGCGAGGATCTCGTACCTGTTGTCAGGGTGCGGCATGCTCGCCACACCACGCCCTGCGTGAACCCTCCGATTGCACTGCAGAAATCGATACGAATGCGGTACGGTCCAGATGCGGCGATGGATCTCCGCCGAGCCGACCCGGACCAGTTCTGGACGGCTGAACCGCCTGCTCGAGGCTGATGGCTCCTTCCACGTGGGAGGAGTGTGTGCCAGTGCGGGCCGATACTGTTCAACCGGTCAGGGACGGATCGACACGCGGCATCTGGAGTGTCGGCGCCGCTTCATTGTTCAGCGACGCGAGCCACGAGTCGGTCACCAGCCTGCTGCCGACGTTCCTCGCTTCCACTCTGCACAGCGGCCCGGCCGTGCTGGGTGCTGTGGACGGTTTCGCCGATGCGCTCACCGGGCTGGCGAAGCTCGCCGGCGGACCGCTGGCAGCCGACCCGCGGCGGCGTAGCCGGATCGCCGCCGGTGGCTACCTCGGTACCGCCGTCGCGACCGCGGCGATCGGGATCTCCACGGCCGCTTGGCAGGTCGCCGTTCTGCGCGCGGTGGCGTGGTCCTCCCGCGGACTGCGCTCACCGGCGCGAGACGTCCTTCTCACCACGCTGTCGACTCGAGCGGGTTACGGTCGGGCCTTCGGTGTCGAGCGCGCCGGCGACAACGCCGGCGCGATCGTGGGCCCGCTGCTGGCGTCTGCCCTGGTGGTCGTCGTCGGCGTCCGGCAGACGATGATGCTGTCGATCGTGCCGGGCGTGCTCGCCGCCGTCGCCATCTCGGTCGCGGCGCGCGACGCCCGCCGCACCATCGTCCGGGAGGAGGCTCGGCGTGCCCTGGCGTTCAACCTCGCGGCGCTACGACGGGCGGGCTTCGCGCGCACGCTGATACCGATCGCGTCGTTCGAATTCGGCAACGTCGCAACGACGCTGCTGATCCTCCGGGCCACGGACCTGCTGCACACGGGCGAGCGCGACCTCGCCGCGGCGACCAGCATCGCGATCCTGCTCTATGTCCTACACAACGCCGTAGCCACCGTCTGGTCGATGCTCTCGGGGATCCTCGCGGACCGTGTCGGCGCCCGCCCCGTCTTCGTCGGCGGTACCTGCTGCTACCTGATCGGGTACGCGGCGTTCGCCGTCGGACCACACGCCCTCGCGGGCCTGGCTGCGGCGTTCGCCCTCGCCGGCGCGGGAATCGGCGCGGTCGAGACCACCGAGTCGGCCACCGTCGCGCGCTCGCTCCCGGAGGAACTGCGGGGCAACGGGTTCGGGGTGTTGGGCCTCGTACAGTCGTTCGGGGACCACGAGGCGGTGATGGGATGACCCTCCGCAGCATCATGTTCCGCGACCCCGACCCCGACGCCGCGTCGACGGTCGACGACACCGCACCCGCCTACTTCGCCGACCTCAATCTCGATCAGGTGGTCTCGGCCGTCGTCGCGGGCCGCGAGCGATACGCGCTCGAACCGTACTTCTACACCCCGCTGCCCACCGCGGCCGACGTCGAGTTCCGGCATGCCGTGTTCCAAGACCTCGAGCGCAGCGCGGAGCTGCACGAGGCGGCCGGGGAGTTCGCCGTGCGGATGCGTGCGGTCCGGGACGGCCTGGAGCGCGCCGAACAGACTCGCGACCGGCACGAACGCAACGGCTGGTTCCTCGAGGCCGCGCGTGGTTACGTCGATGCGGTGCAGCGGTTGGATCGGCGTCTGGCGCAGGTCGTGATGCTCTCGGAGGGGCTCCGTGATCTCCGCGACGAACTCTCGGACCTGGCGTTCGCCACCGAGTTCACCGAACTGGAGGCATCGGCGGGCGCTGTCGCGGATGCCCTTACAGGCGTGCGCTACACGGTGCACATCAAGGGATCCCACGTCCGAGTCAGCGCCTACGAGGACTCGGACGACTACGAGCAGGAGGTGACGGCGGCGCTGGCGCGGCTGAGCCCCGACGACGACGGCGAGCCGTCTACCCGGCGCACGCGGATCGGGACGATGAACCCGGTGGAGGAGACGATCCTCGGCCTGGTCGCGGAGCTCGAGCCGGCGGTGTTCGCCGAACTGCAGTCGTTCTGTGATCGGCATCGGCAGTTCGTGCAGCCCCAGGTCGACCTCCTCGAACGCGAGATCCAGTTCTATCTCTCGTATCTCGACTTCGTGGCGCGCACGGCTCCGGTCGGTGGCGGCTACACCTACCCGCAGGTGTCGGACGACACGGTCATGGTGCGTGCCCGGGACACATACGACCTGTCGCTGGCGATCCTGTCGTCCGGCAGTGGTTCCCCGATCGTGACCAACGACATCGTCGCCGAGGGACCGGAGCGCATCGTGGTCGTGACCGGGCCCAATCAGGGCGGTAAGACGACGCTGGCCCGCACGTTCGGGCAGCTCTTCCACCTGACCGCGATCGGCGTCCCGGTGCCGGGCAGGTCGCTCACCATCGGCCTGTGCGACACCATCGCCACCCATTTCGCCCGGGAGGAGTCGGGCGCGGACGCGCACGGCCGCTTGGAAGAGGAACTGGTCCGGCTACACGAGATCCTCGAGACGGCGACATCGCGAACGGTGATGGTGCTCAACGAGTCGCTCGCCTCGACGTCGTTGCGGGACGCCCGGCTGCTCGGGGCGGCCATCATGCGCCGGATGATCGCGCTCGACCTGCGGGCCGTCTACGTCACCTTCGTCGACGAACTCACACAGGCCGGTCCCACGGTCGTCAGCATGGTCGCGGAGGCCGATGCGGACGACCCGCGGATCCGCACCTTCAAGGTGGTGCGGCGGCCGGCGGACGGGGTGGCGCACGCGGAGGTCCTCGCCAAGCTGCACGGATTGGATTATCCCGCACTGCGATCGCGGATCGGGCGCCGGGCGGAGCGGTCGGCCGCGTCGTCGAGGAGGACCGAATGAGGACCAGACTGCTCTATCGCGACCGTGACGTCCGGGCGTTGCCCGCGCTACCCGAGAACGCCGACGACCTGATCCGCGACCTCGACCTCGACGCCCTCGTGGCGGTGATGGCGGATGACGCGCGACACCGTGACGTCGTTCGGCGCATCATGCTCGTCGGGGCCGACGATGTCGACGACATCGTCCATCGCCAGGACGTCCTCCGGGACTGCATCGCCACGCCGGACGCCGTCGCCGAGATCCACGGCATCGCGCAGGACGCACTCGACCGCGAGCGGCGGACCTTCCTGGGCATTCTGTCGAAAGCCTCACCGGCCCGGCAGATGTACCATTCTGTCGGGGTCCTCAAGCTGTACACGGCGGCCCTGGCGGACCTTCGCGACTGCTGCATCCGCCATGAAGGACAGTTCCGGTCGGCCGGCCTGCGAAGCCTCTGCTCCCGGATGGCGACCGAGTTCGACGAGTCGTACGTGAAGTCCGTCGAGGGGTACCTGGACAGCCTGCGGTTCCCGAAGGGGGAGTCGATCAGCGCCCGCCTCGGTACCGCGAACCACGGCACCGACTACCACCTCCGGCGCAACCGGCGTCCTCCGGTCCGCGACTACGTCCCGCTGCTCGAGCACTCCTCGCTGACGTTCGAGATCGCACCGCGCGACCTGGCCGGCGCGGAGGCGCTCGGCGAGTTGTGCAACCACGGCAACGAGGCCGTCGCCGAGATCCTCGCGGCGGCCGCGGAACACGTCAGAGGCTTCTTCAGCGCCCTCACCATCGAACTGACCTTCCATCTCGGTTGCGTCCGGCTGTGTCGCGCGCTGGATTCCGCGGGCGCGCCGGTGTCGTTCCCCACCGCTCGACCGGCCACAGCGCGCGGCTTCTCGTTCATCCAGCTCGTGGACCCGACGCTCGCGGTCCGCCGGGGTGACCGCCCGGTCGGCAACGACGTCGACGGGTTCGACGGTGACGTGGTGTTCGTGACCGGCGCCAACCAGGGCGGCAAGACGACTTTTCTGCGGAGCGTCGGGCTCGCGCAGGTCATGCTGCGGGCCGGAATGTTCGTGGCGGGGGACGACTACGAGGCGCCGGCACACTCCGGCGTGTTCACGCACTTCAGGCGGCCGGCGGACGCCACGATGAGGCACGGGGGGTTCGACGACGAGCTCGAGCGCATGAGCGCCGTCGTCGACCTGATCCGCCCCGGCGCGCTGGTGCTCTGTAACGAGTCGTTCTCCACCACCAACTTCCGCGAGGGTGCCGCGATCGGGGCAGCAGTGGTGCGGGCGCTGCGCGACGGGGGCGTCACCGTGGTCTACGTGACACACATGTTCGACCTGGTGGACGCCTTCGCGGCGGATCCGGGTGACACGCTGTTCCTGCGCGCCGAGCGCCGGCCCGACGGTGCGCGGACCTTCCGGGTGTGCCCCGAACCGGCGTCCGAGACCAGCCACGCCGAGGACGTCTTCCGTCGGATCTTCGGGGTTGCACCATGAAAATTCCACGGCGTCAACGGATGTGCACTGGTATCGTGTGTGAACGGACGGCGGTGGGGCTCGCCGACAACTGCTGCTGCCGGCACGGAGCGGCCAACGGTCCCTGACATCGAAACCCGAATCGGGTTCGTGTCGGGTTGCCCGCGCGGACCCTCGCTAGGAGGTCTGCCCCATGTCGCTCGTCATCACCCGTCTCCATGCGCAGGAGACGCTGGACTCCCGCGGCGCCCCGACGGTCGCCGTGACGTTGTACGCCGAGAGCGGAGCCACCGTTGCGGCGGGCGTCCCGTCGGGAGCCTCCACCGGCAGCCGCGAAGCCGTCGAACTCCGCGACGGGGAGGCCGATCGCTACCACGGCCGGGGAGTGCGGTCCGCGGTTCGCAGCGTCACCGGCGAGATAGCGGATGCGATTGTGGGCACGCCGTTCTCGACGCTCGCCGAGCTGGATCAGCGGCTGGTGGACCTGGACGGGACGGGGGACAAGTCGCGACTCGGTGCCAACGCCATCGTGGGGGTCTCGATCGCCGCTGCCAAGGCGTTCGCGGCCGATCAGCGGGAGCCGGTATGGCGGAGCCTGACCGGCGGCGGCGCGGTGCCGCGGCTGCCCGTGCCGCATTTCAACGTCATCAACGGTGGCCGCCACGCGCGCAACCGGCTCGACTTCCAGGAGTTCATGATCGCGCCGCTCGGCGCCCGGTCGATCGCCGAGGCGGTGCGGGCCGGCGCGGAGGTGTATGCGGCCCTGCGTGTGATCCTGGACGAGCGAGGGCTGAGCACCGGGCTCGGCGACGAGGGCGGATTCGCGCCCGAGCTGTCGCGTCCCGAAGAGGCGCTGGCGATCCTGGTCAAGGCCATCGGTGCAGCCGGTTACCAGCCGTCCCGGGACGAGGTGGCCATCGCGATCGACCCTGCAGCGTCGGAGTTCTATCTGGACGGGCGCTATCTCATCGACGAGGCGTCGCTCACCAGCACCGACATGATCGACATGTACTCGACCCTGTTGGACGACTTCCCCATCTGGAGCATCGAGGACGGCCTCGCCGAGTACGACGACGAAGGCTGGCGCGCTTTGACGGACGAACTGGGCGACCGGGTGCAGCTGGTGGGGGACGACAACTTCGTGACCAATCCGACGATCATCGAGGCGGCCGCCTCCGACGGCGTCGCGAACGCGGCGCTGATCAAGGTCAATCAGATCGGCACCGTCACCGAGACGCTCGAGGCCTTGCGGGTGTGTCGCAGACACGGGTACGGAGCGATGATCTCGCACCGATCGGGGGAGACGACGGACAGCTTCATCGCCGACCTCGCCGTCGGATCGGGTTTCGGCCAGTTGAAGTCGGGCGCGCCCGCGCGCGGCGAGCGGATCGCGAAGTACAACCGGCTCCTGTCGATCGCCGAGGCGAATCCCGGCATGGCGTACGGTCTCCCCGAGACGTACCGGCGACCGTGAGCGGTGCGGACACGGCTCGCGCAGTACCGAGCATCCTGTTCGACGGTGACGAGCGGCCGGCCCCGGTCGACCCGGTCGAAACGTTCGTGGACACGGCGCTGGATCGCATCGTGGACGCCGTCGCGGAGGGCCACGACGACGATATCCGGGACTACTTCCGGATCCTGCCGCCCTCGATCGCCACGGTGCGGAATCGGCAGGCGGTGTTCGCCGAGGTCGACGGTGACCTGACGCTCCGCGGAGGCCTGTCCCGTTTCGTGGCGCGGTGGGGCGCGCTCACAGCGCTGCGCCGGCTGGTATCGGCCGCACCGCAGGCCGCGGAGGCGGACGCGTGGCACCTGGCGACGTGCCGGCGGTATCTCCATCTGGTGGACGATCTTCGGGAGGCGTTGGCACAGGCCGTGTCGGCACCGCTGGTCGAGGTGCGGCTAGCCCTCGACACGTATCTGACCCGTTCGTCGGTGGCCGAGTTCCGGTGCAGCGTAGAGGAACTCGCACAGCGACTGGGCGACCTGCGGTACTGCGTGCACGTGACGGATCACTGGGTGGAGGTGCGCGACTACGCCGACGAGCCGGACGCGGCGCCGGCCGTGGAGCGGGCGCTGCGCTGTCTGCTCGCGGACGGCTCGCCCGCCGTGCCCGTCCCCTCCGCGTCCGAGGCGTCGGAACCGCAGCCGCTCAACCGGATCGAGTCCCAGATCGCTGCCGGCGTCGCCACGATCTTCCCTGCCGCGTTCGCGCGCCTCGCAGCGTTCCGTACCGCACATCCCGACCCCGTCGACCCCGGACTGGAGCGGCTCCGCAGCGAGCTGCGCTTCGTCCTGCGATACCTGGCGTTCGCGCACGGCGTGGGCGACGAGGCGGGGCTGGCGTTCTGCTATCCGGAGCTGACCGATCTGCCGAACGAGCAGACCTGGGCCGAGGGCTGCGTCGACCTCGCGCTCGCGGATCGCCCGACCAGCCGAACCGACCCGGTACCCGCTGCCGCGGATGCGCCGGAGGGATTGGTCCGCAACGACTTCCGGGTCGAGCCGGGGGAGCGCGTCCTGGTGGTCTCCGGGCCCAACCACGGGGGCAAGACGACCTACGCCCGCATGGTGGGCCAGCTCCACCACCTGGCGGCGCTGGGACTGCCGATCGCCGCGCGCAGCGCCCGGCTGCGCCTGGTCGATCGGGTGTTCACGGTGTTCTCCGCGCAAGAGGATCCCCACGACGATTCCGGCCGGCTGGTCGACGAGTTGCGTCGTACCCGCGCGGTACTCGACCTCGCCACGGGGCGCAGCCTGATCCTGATGAACGAGGTCTTCTCCTCGACGACCAGCAGCGACGCGGAGCTGCTGGGGCGGGACGTGATCCGCCGGATCGCGGCGCTCGGTGCGCTCGCGGTGTATGTCACCTTCGTCGATGAGCTGTCGCGGCTGTCCCAGGCGACGGTGAGCCTGGTCGGGGAGGTCGACCCGAACGATCCAGAGCGCCGGACGTTCCGCATCGTGCGTGCGTACGCCGACGGCCGCGCCCACGCCCGCGCGGTGGCGACGGCGCACCGTCTGACGTATCGGCAGCTCGCCGAGAGGCTCGCGTTATGAGGGTCCGTCTGATGTTCCTCGACCGCGCCGTACCTGTGGACCTGCGTCCACCCGCCGGTTCACGCGCCGTGGTCGAGGACCTCGGTCTGGCCGCGATCATCTCTGCGATGGCGGGCGACGACGTCTTCCTGTCCGATGTCGCGGTGGCGGGACTGCTGTCGTCCGTCACCGACCCGCAGGTGTTGCGGCACCGCCAGGACGCGCTCGCCGACACCGTCGCCGACGTGCGGACGGTCGAGCGTCTGTACGCCCTCGCCACCGAGGCGCTCGATGCGCTGCACCGCCACATGTTCGTCGGCTGGGGCCAGCAGCTACCGGAGAACTCGCTCTATCACTCGTCCACCACCCTGAGGGAACTGCTGCCGATCCTCCGTGAGCTGCGGACGATCGCGGCGGACCGCGGCGGGGTGTTCTCGTCTCCTGCGTTCACGGACCTGTTCGCGGATATCGTGCGCGACCTCGCCGAACCGGCTCTCGTCGGGGTCGCCCGCTGTCTCGACGGGCTCGAGCAGGCCCGGGACACCCGGTTCGCGGGCCGCCTCGGGGACGGCGGCGCCGGTGTCGACTACCACCGCGTCGAGCTGCGCCGCCGGTCGCTGCGACACCGTCTGCGCGGGGCGTCCGCGGTCCGGTTCCGCGTCGACCCCGACGACGTCGAAGCCGCCCAGGAACTCGCCGCGGTCGAGGACCGCGCCCTGCGCACCATCGCCTCGACGCTCCTGCGTTCCACCACCGACCTGGGCGAGTACTTCCGCGCACTGCGCTGGGAGACCGGCTTCTATCTCGCCGCCGCCCGGCTGGTCGCGGCACTGCGGGCGACCGGAAGTCCCGTGTGTCGCCCCACGGTGCGGGCCGCCCCCGGGTTCGCCGCTCGAGACCTCTACGACCCGGGCGTGGCCCTGTGCGCGGGACGCCGCCCCGTGGGCAACGACGTCGAGGTCGAGCGATCACTGATCGTCGTGACCGGGCCCAACCAGGGCGGCAAGTCGACGTTCCTGAGGAGCGTCGGTGCCGCGCAGTTGCTGATGCAGGCGGGGCTCTGTGTGCCCGCGGCGTCGTTCGAGTCGGCGGTGCACGGCGGCGTCGCGACCCATTTCCGTCGCCGGGAGGACGCCGGACTGACGATGGGCGCCCTCGATGAGGAACTCGCGCGCATGGACCGGATCGTCGACACGTTGGCACCGCGATCGCTCCTACTGTGTAACGAGTCGTTCCAGACCACGAACGAGCGTGCGGGCGCGTGGATCGCGCGAAACGTGCTGTGGGCCCTGATCGAGGCGGATCACACTGTGGTCTGTGTCACCCACCTGTACGAGCTGGCCGCCCGCCTGCATCAGGAGCGGGCGGCGCAGTTCCTGCGCGCCGAGCGGACGCCCGACGGTGCCCGGACCCTCCGCGTGGTGCCGGGTGCCCCGCACGCGAGCAGCAACGGCGGTGAGTTGTTCCAGCAGATATTCGGCGAGTCGCCCGATCCGGACGCGGCCCCATGACGGTGCGGTCGCCATCCGCACCGAGAGTCAGGAGAACAGATGACAGCGCAGCAGCACCTCTTCCTCGCCCGGCACGGCCGGACGGCGCTCAACGCGGAAGGCCGACTACGTGGCCTCGCCGACCCGCCGCTCGACCCGGTCGGTGAAGCGGAGGCGATGCGGCTGGCGCAGTCGCTGGTGGGGTGCGGCGCCGTACTCGTGGTGTCCAGCCCGCTGCAGCGCGCGGTCCGGACGGCGGAGATCATCGCCACCACGCTGGGCATCGAGCGGCGTGTCGATCAGCATCTCAACGACCGCGACTACGGCCCGCAGACCGGCGAGATCAAGGAAGAGGTGGTGGCTCGGTGGGGCAGCGTGGACGCGGCGCCCGGCGTCGAGCCCGTCGCCACGGTGCTGGCGCGCGTCCGACCCGAGATCGATGCGCTGCTCGACACCCCGGTGTCGCCCGGACCGGGTCGTGCGGCGGGCGTGCCGCCCGCCGTGATCGCGGTGACCCACGACGCGGTGATCCGCCCGCTGATCGCGTCGATCGATCCGGATGTCCGGGTCGACGCCCCCACGGCGAGCTACGCCGAGCTGGTCCGCGACGGCTCCCGCTGGTCGGTGCTGGCGGTGGACCGCAAACCCTCCGTGTGACGGCGCCCTTCACGAGACCACGATCACCAGGGTGAGCACCGCCAGCAGCGCGACCAACATGTACGCCATGTAGGCGTCCAGGCGCCCGGACTGCATCCGGCGCGCTGTGCCCGCCGCGCGCAGCACGACCGCGATCGCCGGGCGGTACAGGTATCGCTCGACCACCTCCACCACCCGTACCCGCACGTCAAACCGGGGTGCCGCGTCCTCGTCGCCCCGCCCCGGCGGCAACCGCCGGATCGTGACCCGGGTGAGCAGCACGGTCGACAGCACCCGCCGGATCGGGTTGACGTAGGCCGAGGAGGTGTAACCGACACCCCGGTGCACGCCGGGCGACGCAGACGACCAGGGCGCCACCCGCCGCACGCGGAGCAGACGGCCGCGGGAGAGCGCCACGGCGCCCAGCCCGATCACCACGGTCAGCGCCGGCAGCACCACCCACAGCCAGGTGGGGGACAGCGCGGAGAAACCGGAGAACACCGGTTGCAACACCCAGGGGCCGGCAAGGGCGCCCAGCGGCGCGCCGCCCACCAGCGGACGCAGACCAGCGGCTATCGCGCGGATCTCCAGCGGGGCCGCCGCCGCCAGGCCGAGACAGCCGACGACCAGCAGGACGATCCCGATGCGATACGCCGGCCGCCGATCGATCCGGGCCGGGACGGGTTGCGGCGTCGGCTGATCCATGCGGGTGGGGCCCATCGCGGTGAGGGCGACGACCCGGACGAAGGTCAGGCCGGCGACGCCGATGGTCAGGGCGACGAGGGCCGCGGTCGCGGCGACGCAGAGCTGGGTCGCGAGGCTGGTGATCCGGAACTGCTGGATGAGGGACTCGAGCGTCAGCCATTCGGCGGCGAATCCCGCCGTGAGCGGCAGGCCGGCCAGGGTGAACGAGCCGACGATCAAACCCCAACCCGCCCATGGCAACCGGCGGGTGACGCCGCCGAGCCGGTCCAGAACAACGGTCTGATACGTCTGCTCGACCGCAGAGGTCGCGACGAAGACCAGCGATTTGCCCAGGGCATGGGAGCACACCTGCACCGTCGCGGCGGTCAGTCCGAGCGCCGTGAGACGGACGTCGTGTGCCGCCGCGCCGACCAGGGCTGCACCGTAGCCGGCCGTGATGAGGCCGGCGTTCTCGACGCTGGACCACGCGATCAGGCCGGTCAGGGTCGGCGCCGACGCCGCCTGCGCGATCCCGAGGACGGCGGTGGCGCCGGCGATCACCAGGACGGCACAGACCAGCCACGTCGGCGGGGCGCCGAGCACCGCGAGCGTGCGCCACATACCGTAGAAGCCGACGTTGACCGCTACCCCCGCCATGAGCGCCCGCACCGGGCCCGGCGCTGCCGGATATCCTTCCGGCAGCCACACCTCACCGGGGATCAGACCGACCTTGGCGCCGAACCCGACGAGCAGCAGCGCGAACGCGAGCGCTGCGACGCCCGATCCGGCCGCCGCGTGCCAGCCGGCGATGTCCAGGGTGTGGGTGTGTGCGGCCAGCAGCAGGCCGCCGAGCAACAGCGCTGCGCCGCTGGACTTTCCGAAGACGACGGTGACCAGCGATGCCCGCGAACGGCCGGGCAGGTCTCGGTCGAAGCCGGCCAGCAGGTAGAACGCGAAGGTCAGGAGCTCCCAGCCGAACAGGAAGACGAAGAAGTGGGCCGACGTGAGGATCAGCTCGACCGCCGCCAGTAGCAGGGCGGCGGCGGAAGGGAGACGACCGCGCGCCCGGTCTCCTGCCGCCGCGGCGGCGGCCAGCACGGGGACCGCGATCCCGAACGCGATCACCGCGAACAGGCCCGAGATCCGGTCCACCTGGAGGTGGGCGGCACCCCCGGGCAGGCCCCCGGTCACCTGCATGGGCAGGGTGACGGTCTCGACTCGTCCGGCGAGGGCGCGCGCGCCCGCCCAGGCCATGATCGCCGCACCGGCCGCGTTGCCGGTCCACGTGAGGGCGGACACGATCGTGCCGGCCGCCCCGGCGCGTGAACCCGCCGACCATGAGACGACGGCCGTCAGCGCGAACGTGATCAGCGCGGCCGCGATCATTCCGGCCTCCGCTCGGGGACCCGCCCGAGCGCCGACAGGATCCCGTACAGCAGGCTGAACGGCGATGCGGGCGCACCCGGGATCCACACGTCGACGTGGAGCCGGTCGGACGCTCCGTGCCCGGCGGCGTACCCGCTCGCGAAGATCCCGCCTCCGACCGCGTCCACGCCCGCCACGATCACCACGCGCGGATCGGGCATCGCCTCGTAGGTCTGCTCCAGTGCGTCGCGCATCCCGATCGCGCCGATGCCGGTCACCAGCAGGATGTCCGCGTGCCGCGGACTGGCGGTGAAGTAGATGCCGAGCCGGGTGACGTCGTACACGGGATTGAGCAGCGCCTGGACCTCCCATTCGTCGCTGCCGTCGGAGCCCGAGTCGAGGTGGCGGATGTGCACGGATCTGCGGAGGCGGCGCACCCGGTGCGCCAGCTCGGCCCGCAGCGCAGTGAGTGCCTCGTCGGTCTCCGGTACCCCGCCCACCACGAGGCCGCCACGCGTGAGCGCGGCGGTGTCCGCACCGTGATCCCAGCGCAGCAGGTCGGGCTCGGCCGTGACACAGCGGCCGCACAGCACGCACCTGCCGCGATCGATCATCAGGCGGCCTTCGGCGTCCGCAACGAAGGCCCGGGTCGGGCAGAGCTCCTGCAGCCGCTGCAGCGTGGCCGGGTCCACCCGATCGGCGACCGGACGAACCGCTGCCGGTGAGTCGTCGAAATAGGCGTCCGGCCGTGCCGGCCACCGCGTCGTCAGCGTGCCGTTCAGGAAGCCTCGGAAGGCCCAAGGGATCACATCGCCACCCCCGCATAGGACAGGCCGAACGTGGCCTCGATGAACGCGAAGTCGGTGAACACGTCACCCGAGAAGACCTCGTGGAACAGCACCATGTCGTGCAGGGATGCCGAGCGCGCGAAGCACCTCGCGATCCGTCCGCCGCGGATCTCCAAGCCGTACAGTACTTCTCCCTGCGGGGCTTCGGCAGCGCCGGTACTGTAGCCGTCGGCCGGCCGGGCCTGCGCGGCCAGCGGTGTCGCCCCGAGATCATCGAGCATCTCGCAGGCATCCGCGATCAGCCGGGCCGACACGTCGATCTCGCGCCACCGCACGCGTAGGCGCGCCAAGCAGTCGCCCGTCGCAGCCACCGGGGGTTGGGGGAACCGCAGATCACGGTAGGCGTCGTACGGCCGGTCCCACCGCACGTCCGTCTCGACCGCCGAGCCGCGTCCGACGGGCCCCACGGCGCCGTATCGGTGGGCGACGTCTCGGTGCAGCACCCCGGTCCCACGGAGCCGATCGAGGAACGATGCGTTGGCCATGAGTTCGTCGCGATCCGCGCGGACGCGGTCGTGCAGGCGCGCGACTCGCTCCGCGATCTGTGCCGGGCCGGGGTCCGGGTTGCGGGTGACCCCTCCCGGGCACACCACGCCACGTCCGAACCGATTGCCGCACAGGGTCGAAACGGTGCGCATCGTCTCCTCCTTGTGCCAGCCGAACCTGGTGTACGCCACCGAGAGGCCCGCGGCCTCGCACAGCCGCATGGCGACGTCGAGGTGGTTCGCGATGCGTTCCAGCTCGGCGTGCAGCACCCGGATCACAGCCGCTCGAGCAGGTACGTCGACACCCGCGAGCGCCTCGACCGCGTGCGAGAAGGCAAGGGCGTGTGCGACGCTCGCGATCCCCTCGACCCGTTCCGCCACGACGATCCCGTCGTCGGGGGAGCACCCGTCGAATCTGGTGGCGACACCGCGATGCTTGTAGTGCGGCCGGATGTTCAGGTGCGGGATGTCCTCGCCGGGAGTCTCGATCAGGAACTCGATGGACTCGTAGACGCCGGAGCGCACCGGCCCCAGCGGGAGGGTGAAGACGCCGTCGCCCTCGAGGTCCGACGGGCCTCGCCGGTCGGGTGCGGGCGCGATGATCGGCCCGGGTCCGTCGGCGCGTGATCGCCCGGGCTGTGGTGAGAAGCTTCCGGAGTCGAGCGGGGACAGCAGCGGGTCGAGTCGGGGGTGCCCCACCGCGACCACGCCGGACAGGTCGTGCAGGGCGCGCTCGTACCAGACTGCAGCCGGGATCGCATGCGTCACCGAGGGATACGACGGTGCCGGGTACGCGCGCCCGGCCCCGTCGCCTTCGGATCCATCGTCTCCGGACCCATCGTCTCCGCCGCCCTCGAACACGGTGCCCACGCACAGCACCACACCGTCGCGCCCCACGAAAAGGGCGCGTAACCGGATGTCGGTGCCTTCGTGCGTCCCGTACAGCCCGGCGAACCGCGCGGTGGCCGCGCATGCGACGAGCGCGTCGTGCCACTCGGCGACGGTGACGTCGCGGACCACCGTCCCGGCGCCCGCGATCGGTGCGACGGACATCAGATCACCCCGCTGGTCAGCTCGGCGGCGGCGCGACTCGACAGCGCGGTGATGTATCCGGGCGGCGCCACGCCCAGGACCAGCAGCGCGACGATCCCGGCGACGACCGGTACCACCATCCACACGCTCGGCTCACCCGCCGGGATCGCGGCCGCTGCGGTGCCGCGGCCCGCGGGCTCGAACAGGATCCGGGTGGTCGACCACGCCAGGCCCACGAACGCCAGGGTCACCAGCAGTACGAGGGCGAGCGCTCGCGCGCCCGTCGCACCGTCCCAGGCGCCCGACACGATCTGGAATTCGCTGCGGAACACCCCGAACGGGGGCATGCCGGACAGCGCGAACACGGCCATCAGGAACATCGGTGCCGACCAGGGGAGGACGTTCATCGCTCCGCGCATATCCGCCAGTTCCTTCGATCCGAACTTGTTCGCCAGCACGCCGGCGCCCATGAACGCGGTGCCCTTCGCGGCGGCGTGACACAGGACGTGCAGCATCGCGCCGAGGAACGCCAGGGGGGACCCGAAACCCACTGCGATGGCCAGGATCCCCATATGTTCGACGCTCGAGTACGCGAGCATGCGCTTGAGGTTGCGTTGCTGCAGCAGGTAGAGCGCCGCGAGTAGGAGCGATGCCATCCCGAACACCGTGAGGACTCCCTGCGGGAAGCCGGGCCCCAGTGCGGATCTCGCGATCTGGAAGAACCTCAGGATGGCGTAGAAGCTCACGGCGAGAAGCGACCCGGACAGCAGTGCCGAGATCGGGGTGGGTGCCTCGGCGTGCGCGTCCGGAAGCCACGTGTGCACCGGGAACAACCCGACCTTGGTGCCGTAGCCGACCACCGCGAGGACGAAGGACAACCGCACCGGTGTCGGCGGGAGGTGATGTGCCACCCCGAGCAGGGTGGCGAAGTCGAGGTCGTACGACTCGCCGAGGACCACGGCGCCCGCGTAGTACATGAAGATGGTGGCGAGCAGGGCGATTCCGAGTCCCGACGACGCGATCAGCACATACTTCCACGCTGCTTCCGTCGCGTTCTCGGTGGCGTCGAGGGCCACCAGCAGTGCCGAGACGACGGTGGTGACCTCGACGGCGATCCACAGCAGCGCGAGACCGCCGACGAGCGGAGCGCACACCATCGACCAGGCGAACACGTTGAACCCCAGGTAGTAGCGGCGCAGGTACCGACGTCGTTCGGCGTGGTCGTCAGAGGTGTCCGGCTCGGCGGCGTGTGTGCGCAGATAGCCGACCGAGTACACGGCGGTCACCGCGTAGAGGAACGTCGTCCCGAGCAGGAAGACCGCAGACAGGGCGTCGACGCGCAGGAAGCCGCCGACCGACACGTCGCCGTGTGCCACGGCGCCGCCGATCACGAGCGCCAGCCCGAACGTCGCGACCCCGGACACCACCGTCACCGCCTCCGCCGCGCGAACGGTCATCGGGGACAGCAACGACGCGACCAGCGGGACGACCACGATGAGGACGACTACGCACTGCATGCCGTCACCCCCGCAGCCGGTCGAGGGACTCCGTGGACAGGGACCGCGACCGCCGGTGGTGGGTCCGCATCAGCACACCGAACACGACGACCGCCACCAGCAGGTCGAACAGGAAAGCCACCTCGAGGATCAGCGGCATACCGGCCGCCACCACCAGGCTGGCCAGCGACACGCCGTTCTCGAGAGAGAAGAACCCGATCGCCTGGCTGACCACGTCGCGGCGCAGGATCATCAGGACGAACGCCACCAACACCACCGCCACCGAGAGGCTCAGCGCGGCGACGGGCAGGACCCTCGACTGCACACCCAACACCCCGACCGCGAAGAACCCGAAGCCGGCGACGGCGATCGAGACCAGCACCTCGCTCGCCACGCCCAGGGCGCCACTCCCCGCGATCTCCTCGGACGCGTCGCGCAACAGCATGTACACCACCGCCGGCACCACGATCACCTTGAGCAGGAACGACAATCCGGCGAGCGCGTAGAGCTCCGGGATCCCCCGACCGGCCGCCACCACAGCAGCCAGGACGCTCAGCGTGAACGACTGCGCGGCGTACAGGCGCACCTGCGCACGCAGCAACGCCGAACGCAGCATCCCGAACTCGAGGAGCAGCACGAGAACCGCGACGGTGTTGGCGGTTCCGTCGAACACCGACGGTGCCGAGGGTTTCGACGTCGCCGCGCTGCCGATCCGCGCTGCCGATCCGCGCGGCCGTGACGAGCATTGCGGCGGGCTCGAGATACATCAGCCACCTCCCAGGTAGAGGGTGAAGATCGCCAGCACCGCCAGCAGGAATGCCGCCGACACGAACTCGGTGATCTTGAACAGCCGCAGTTTGGCGAACATGTTGTCCAGCAGGGCGATCGCGACGCCGAGCAGCAGCGCCTTCCCGACGATCGCGGCGGCGGCCAACGCGATGTCGGTCGGTCGCGCCGTGGACGCCATGCCCCAGGGCGCCACGAACACATTCAGAAGGATCACGTACAGCACCATCTGCTTGGTGGCCGAGCCCCACTTCAGCAGCGCCAGCAGCGGACCGGAGTGCTCGAAAGGCCTTCCGCCCTCGATCATCCCGAGCTCGATCAGGCCCGAATGGGTCTCCACGGGGATCCGCGCCGTCTCGAACAGGATCACCATCAGCAGGGCGGCCGAGGCCAGCAGGTGTGCAGGGCGGACGATCTGCGCCGGCCCGCTCCGGACGGTGGCACCCAGCACGTACGGCAGGTCCGTGGTGGTGATCAGCCCGACGGTCATCACCACCAGCAGCAGTACCGGCTCGGTGATCGCGGAGAACGACTTGGAGCGGCTCGACGCGAGTTGTGCGTAGCCGTCGCCGGTCTCTGCCGCCGCGACCGCGACGAAGAAGCTGGCCATCGACAGGATCAGGCCGCCGCCGAAGATGTCGCCCATGTAGCCCAGCGGCAGCGCGAAGCTGGTGAGGACGGGGATCAGCATAGGCACCGTCAGGTAGCACGCGAAGGACAGCGCGGGCGCGAGGAAGTAGAGAACGCTCGCGCCGGTCGGGGCGAGGGTCTCCTTGGAGAAGTCCTTCGCCAGGTCGTAATACACCTGGAGCACCCGTGGTCCTCGTCGACCCTGCATGCGGGCCTCCACCGACGCGATGAAGCCGCTGACCAGTGGGGAGGCCAGCAGAACCACCACGACCTGCAGGACCTGCACGGCTGCAACGGGAATCGCGGGCACGGGTCGGGCCTCAGCCGGCTGCGCGGGAGGCGCGGTGGGCGCCGAGGGCCCCGAGTGGGACCACGACCATGTTGTTGTCGATCGGCTGCTTGTCGCGGCCGAGTCCGTCGACGACGGTCCGGTACGCCCCCGCGTCCAGTACGGACTGGTACCTGCGGTGATAGTGGCCGTGCCACAGACGTGCGGGCCGCACCTGGTCAACCAGTCGCCGCAGTGTGTCCCGGCAGTGGTCCGCCCCCTCGATGTCTTCCGGCGGAAAGCCGATCCGGTCGTGGGTCAGCTCTGGAATCGCCACGCCCGCAGGGCAGTCGTGGCAGAACATCGCATCGGCCGGGCCCGCTGCCGCGATGGCGTCGACCTGGTCCTCGCGCAAGATCTCCTGCGGCCACCACGTCTTCCCCGGCTTGCGCAGTACCCGATCCAGGGAGTACGCGCCGCCCACCGCGAGGCAGTAGGTGATGCCCCACCGCCACCGGAACCCGCGGGGTAGGTGGACGATCCGCTCGCGGAGGTAGCGCAGGCCGTCGTCGGCGACGGGGCGCTCCAACAGCCTGTCGTAGTTCTCGTGATTGCCCTCGACGAAACCGAGGATCATCTCGTCCTCGTTCAACTCCGCCTCGAGACCATCGAGGAACTCGTCGGTGAAGTCGAAGCCGAAGTCCCCCAGGTGGATCAGGACGTCGGCGTTGCGCTGCCGCGCATGACGGATCACCTCGCGGCCGTACGACAGGTTCGCGTGCCAGTCACCTGCGAGCGCGACACGCTCGGGGGTGCGGAGGAACCCCCGCGTCGGCGTGGGGTGGTGGGGGACCAACCACATGGTGGGCCTTTCTCGACGGAGCGTGGACTGGTCGGGTTCCCGGGGGATCCTCAAGCTGGTGCGCGACGGTGTCCGCGTCGATCGACCGGGACGAAAAGCATAGGCAGCGTGTGGTTTCGCGCGAGTATTCCGCGTGCGACGTGGTGGCCGAGTACCTCCGCGATGATCGCGAAGATGCCCGCGTGCGGGCTGCCGAGGATCAGCATGTAGGCGTGCAGGTCGTCGGCGAGCCGCAGCAGCAGCCGGGCGGGCGCCTCCCCGCGTGCCACGTGATAGGTCCACCCGTTCCGCAGGCCGGCCAGTTCGTTCTCGATCCGGTGGGTCAGTAGGTCGAGATGCGCCTGGACCTGCTCGTCCCAGTCGACCCCGTCGGGGTCCTCGGGCATGTCGCTGAGATCATGGACATGGACCACGTCCACCTGCGCGTCGAGGCGGACGGCGATCTCGGTTGCGAATCGCACCACGGCGAGCCCGTCGTCCGAGCCGTCCCAGCCCACGAGGATACGGATGCGGTGGTGGTCGCCGGTCGCCCGGTCTGCGACGAGTGAAGTGGATCCGTCCACGGGCCCTCCTACGCAGCGCGTCCGGGCACGGCCCGGACTCACTCGTAGGAACCATCAGCGGGAATGCGGTTCGGCCGTCACCGGCACCGGCGGGATCCATCGCCGTGATGGTGAGGGTACGCCGATCATCGCGTGCATTGCCAGCTTTCAACGATGCTGAATCGACGGCCGGGCCCTCTGTGCGGGCTGCATAGACCAGTCAATGCGTAAGTGATTGCTTACGTATCGTGCCCACTGCCACCGTCGATCCCTGGCACGCGCTCGCCGATCCGACGCGGCGTCGCGTATTCGCCCGCGTCGCCGGCGCGTCCTGCTCGACGCGCGGCTGGTCGAGGTGCACGCCCGCGGCCGGGAGCGGATCTACCGCCCGCGGCCCGACGGCCTGGCTCTGATGCGCCGCGAGCTCGAGTCGTACTGGAACCAGGCCCTGATCACGTTCAAAGAAGTAGCCGAGCAGACGTGTTCGCCGAAGTCGACACCCGAAGGGAACCCCGAATCATGAGCAGCGACCCCGCCGCCATCCGCGTGAAGATCGCCGTCGACGTGCCCGTGGACCACGCCTTCCGGGTGTTCACCGAGCGCTTCGACGAGATCAAGCCCCGGGAGCACAACCTGCTCGCGGTACCGATCGAGCGCACCGTCCTCGAGCGGTTCCGTGCCGCCGTCGGGAGCTGGGGGCAGGATCGCAGTTCCGCTCGCAGCGAGTCGAATGGAAGGTTGCGGGCCGGCGTGGCGTTGCACCCCGTGACGTCGACGGACAGGAGTCCCCATGACCACCGCATCGCGCACTCGATTCGCCGCGGACTGGCAGGACTGGCACGCCGCCCGCGAGCGTGACCTCGCAGCCCCGTTGGGGTGGTTGGCGATCACGCGACTGGAGTGGCTCGGCCCCGAGCCGGAGCGGTTCGACGGGCTGCCCGGGGCCTGGTGGTTCGACGGCGATACTGCGCACCATGAGGGCGACGACGGTGCGCGGCGCGACTTCACCTTGCATCCGACCGGCCCGGGGGAACTCGTCGAGGACGGCGACCGCCGGATCGAGGTCGCCCGCCGCGGCGACGGCTACCTGATCCGGGTGCACGAAGCGGAGTCGCCAGTGGTGCGTGCGTTCCGCGGCGTGCCCGCGTTCGATCCCGACGAGGCGTGGGTCGTGTCGGCGCGCTTCGAACCGTACGCCGAGCCGCGCCCCGTCACCGTCGGTGCCGTGGCCGAGGGGCTCGAGCACGTGTACACCTCGCCCGGCGAGCTCGTGTTCGCGTGGGAAGGCGCCGAGCGCCGGCTGATCGCGTTCAACGGCAAGGGATCTGGACTCTTCGTTCTGTTCACCGACGCGACGTCGGGCGTGAGCACCTATGCCGCGAACCGCAGTCTGGCCGTCGCCGCATCCGACGCTGTGCTCGCCGCCGGCGGCGAGGTGGTGCTGGACTTCAACCGCGCCGTCAACCTGCCGTGCGCGTTCATCGACTTCGCGACCTGCCCGCTCCCGCCCGCGGGTAACCACCTGCCGTTCGAGGTCACCGCGGGGGAGCGGACTCCATTCGAGCGCGCGTGAACCGATTCGCTCAGTAGTCGCGGCCGGTGAGGCCGCGGTAGACGAATCGGGTCAGCGCCTCGACGGCCTCGTCGTCCGTCGGTGTGTCCGCGGGCTGTTCCAGCCAGGCCTGCGCGGCACCGTCGAGCAGGCGGTACATCATCACGATCGACAGATCGGCCGTCGCCGGTAGCCGCATGCCCGCGGCGGTGACGCGGTCGAGGTGGTCCTCGATGTCGGCGGCCTGGGTTGCTGTGAACTCCGCGAGGGTCCGCGCGAACTCGTCGCTGACCAGCGCGGCCTGGCCGAGCGCGCGCATCGTCGGCGCATGCTGCCGGTAGAAGTGCCAGTACTGCGCGACGTGCCAGCGCACCGCCGCGGGATCGGAGAAGTCCGAGAGATGGTCGCCGGCCAGGGCGCTCTCGTCACCGGCCGCGGCCAGGTCGGCGAGTAGCGCCGCCAGCAGCTCCTCCTTGCTCGCGAAGTGGTTGTAGAACGACCCCGCGGCTCGACCCGCCTCGGCGGTGATGTCGGTGATCTTGGCGTTGAGGTAGCCCTTCCGGGCGAACACCGCGCGCGCCGCGGCCTTCAGCGCAGCCTCTGTCTCGGCCGCCTTCTCCTTGCGCCCGTTGGGCATCCGCACCTCCCTCGACGTCCCCCTTGACCGTAGACCCTAACAAGCGCAGTATGAATCTAAATTCACTGAAAATAGATTCATTGGAGGAGTCGTGGACACCGAAGTACTGATCGCCGGAGCCGGACCCACCGGCCTCACGCTGGCCATCGACCTGGCGCGGCGCGGCGTACCCGCGCGGATCGTCGATGCGGCCGGGACGTTCTTCACCGGCTCCCGCGGCGACGGGCTGCAGCCGCGGACGCTCGAGGTCTTCGAGGATCTCGGGGTGCTCGACGCCGTGCTGGCGGCGGGCGCGCCGGCGGTGCCGTTCCGAATCCACATCGGCGGCACCGTCGTAGGCGAGCGGATGATGGCCGAGCCGGTCGCGCCGTCACCGTCGACGCCGTACCCCGACACGTACTTCCTCGGTCAGTCGCAGACCGAGGGCATCCTGCGTGATCGGTTGGCGGAGTTAGGAGTCCGGGTCGAACTCGGCGCCGGGGTGGTCGGCTTCGAGCAGGACGCCGACGGCGTGACGGCGACGCTCGGCACCGGTGAGGTGGTGCGCGCCGCGTACCTGGTGGGCGCCGACGGTGGCCGCAGCACCGTCCGCAAGCAGCTCGCCATCGAATTCGAAGGAAGCACAGACGAATCCATCCGGATGCTGCTCGGCGACGTCCGCGCCGACGGGATCGACCGCGAGCACGGGCACTGGTTCGCCGGTGCCGACGACCCGATGCGCGGCATCATGTTCAGCCCGCTGCCGAGCACCCCGTACTTCCAGTTCGGCGCGCCGCTCGGCGAGCGAGACCTCGTCGTCGAGACCGCGTTGCCAGCGCTGCAGTCGCGCCTGGACGCTTTGTCGGGCGGAGGCGTGGTGCTGTCGGATCTGGCGTGGTCGACGGTGTGGCGACCCAATGTGCGCCTGGCCCGGCGATTCCGGGGCGGTCGGGTGTTCCTCGCGGGGGATGCTGCGCATGTGCACCCGCCCACCGGCGGGCAGGGACTCAACACCGGCGTGCAGGACGCGTACAACCTGGGCTGGAAGCTCGCCGACGGGTCGCCGGAGTTGCTCGACAGCTACGAGCCGGAGCGGCGCGCGGTTGCGGCGCGGATGCTGGGGATCGCATCGGGCCTGCTGCAGAAGTACGTCGACGGCGACGAGGATGCGCACAGGCGCGGCGAGGACACGCGGCAGCTCGACGTGACGTACCGCGGCGGGCCGCTCGCGCCGGACGCGACCGGTCTGGTACGGCCCGGCGACCGGGCGCCCGACGCGCCGCTGGTGCGCGCAGACGGCCGGCGGGTCCGGCTGTTCGAGCTGCTGCGCGGACCGCGCGCGACCCTGCTGCGGTTCGGCGGGACGGGTACCGGTGTCCCCGATGGTGTGGCGACCTATCGGATCCTGCCGGCGGGGAGCGTCGCAGGTGCGGGTGAGCTGGTCGACGAGGGCGGGAACGCCTTCGCCGCGTATGACGTGGCTCCGGGTGCCGAGGTACTGATCCGGCCCGACGGTTACGTCTGGTCGATCACGCCGCGAGAATGATCGAACAAAAAATCTAGTAAACTCCTTGCCAAGCCGATGTGGCCTGGATTACACTCGAATGTATGAGCAGGAATGGCGAGGGGTTCGAATTCCTGGGGGAGGTGAACAGTCCTCTCCCGGACGGTGTGAAGGTGCCCGGCGATATCGCGGGCGCGCTGGTCGCGTTGGCCGACGGTGCCAGGGTGCGCAACCGGGATGACGCCAGGCGGGTGCTGATGGTGTCGGAGGTGTATCGACTCCGACGCGAACAGCTCGGCTGCGGAGTCGATCCATGCGCGGTGGTCTCCGGGTTCGTCGACGACTTCGACGTACTGGAGGCGGAGCTGGGCGCCGCGCTGCAGGTGGGGCGGGCGGCCGCGGGCCGGGAGGTCGCGTTGGCGCTGGACCTTCGAGAGCGGGTGCCGGACGTCTTGGCGTTGATGTCGACCGGCGTGTTGTCGCTGCCCCTGGCACGCGTGGTCGTGGCCCGCGGGCAGGCGATCGCGGACCCGGCGTTAGTGGCCGAGTTCAGTCGGCGGGTGGCGGCTCAGTTGCAGGCGCGCCTGTCGAGGCACGGCGCGACGCTTACGCCGCGGCAGGTGGAGGCGCTGGCGGACAAGCTGATCGCGGTGATCGACCTGGATGCGCGCCGGGAGAAGCCCAAGACGCGGCGCGACTTCCTCGACGTGTCCCCGGCCGCGGGGGACAAGGCCGTTGTCACGGTGCGGCTGGCGCGGGAGAAGGGCGCGCAGCTGGCGGGGTTGATCGATGAGGTTGCAACGACGGTGTGCTGCGATGACGGACGTGATCGGCAACAGCGGGAGGTGGACGCGTTCTGTGCGATCATCGACGGCTATGCCACGCTCGGCTGCCGGTGTGGCGCGGCGGCCTGCGAGTGGGGTGAGCGGCGGCCGCGCGTGGAGAACCTGCCGGACCGGGTACACGTGGATCTTCTGCTGGTCCTCAACGAGACCGCCTACACCGGGCCCGATGCCGACAAGTCGGATTCCGCGTCGCAGGAAGGCGAGGCATGCCCGGACCTGTTCGGTGAGGACAGGGGATCTGCCGCAGCGGGGCCGATTCCGCCTGGGGCCGGGTCTACCGGTGCGGTGCCCGCGCCGTTCGTCGCCCGGGATCCCGCTGCGCCGGCGATCGCGGGCGCAGCGGGCATCTGGTTGCCGGGCTTGGTGGTCGCGGGCGGGCATGTGGGTGCCGGACTCGGTGGGCCGGTGGGTGCGGGCGACCTGCGGTCCATGCTTGCGCGCTGCGAGGTGCACGTCCGGACGGCCGGGACCCGGCGGGCGGACGGCACCATCGTCGCCGCGGCCGGGAGCGGTTATGTCCCGACGGCGGTGCAGCAGCAGGTGGTGCGCATCCGCCACGGCGTGTGTGCGTTTCCGGGCTGCCAAGTGCCGGCGGAGCGGTGCCAGCTCGATCACGTGGTCGAGTACGACCACGCCGATCCCGCATCGGGCGGCGCTACGGATGTGTGGAATATGGTGCCGCTATGCGGCTTTCATCATCGGATCAAGACCCACACGGGGTGGCTGTCGGATCTGCTGCCGGACGGCACCGTCGAGTGGCGGCACCCCGACGGGATGGTCTACCTGGCTGGGTTGGAACAGGGGACGGATCTGTTCCCGGCGTTGGATGCTCTGGCGTGGGAGACCCGCCGGCATGGCACGACGGCCGGCGAGGCCGGTGCGCCTGATGAGCAGAAGCCCGTCGACGGTGCCCCGTCGCGGATTCAGGCCCGCAACCGCCAGCGGGAGGCGTTGCGGGAACGCAACCGTCGGCTGCGGCACGAGGATGACGAGGCGCTCGGCCTCCAGCGGGACGAACCGCCGCCCTTCTGACCCGCCCTCGCCGCGTCAGTCGATCTGGCCGATCGGGGTGCGCTTCTCGGCCTGGAAGGCGTCCTCGGCGCGGCCGCGGGCCCAGTAGCCGGAGATCGACAGCCGGCTACGGTCGATCTGCTTCTCTCGCAGCACCTTCCGCACGGCTTTGATGGACTCGCGCTCGCCGTGTGCGAAGACGTGCACCGCCGAGACGTCCTCGGGCCATGCGGCGGCGGCCACGGCCTGGGCGAGATGGTCGACGTCGGCGGTGTCGGGGTTCACCAGCCACCCGATCTCCACGCCGTCGGGGTGGATCAGGTCGATCGCGTCGTCGGGGGAGGTGACCTCGATCAAGGCGACGCCGCGGGCACCGTCGGGCAGCGCCTCGAGCGCGGACGAGATCGCCGGCAGCGCCGAGAGATCGCCCGCCAGCAGGTGCCACGAGGCCTCGGGGTCGGGGGAGTATCCGCTGCCTGGGCCCATGAGGACGAGGCGTTCGCCCGGCTGCGCGCGCTGCGCCCACGGGCCGGCGAGGCCCTCGTCGCCGTGTACGACGAAGTCGATGGCGAGTTCGCGGGCCGCGCGGTCGAAGCGCCGCACGGTGTAGGTGCGAGTCACGGGGCGCTGCTCGGGCGGCAGCTCGGCTAGGTCGTACGGCGGCTCGAGGCCGAGCGCGGGGTCGGCGAACAGCAGCTTGGCGTAGGCGTCGGTGTTGGGGAGCCCCTCGATCTCGGGATCGCCGAAGCCGGCGAGGGAGTCGCCCGTCGCGGTGACGCGGACGAGGTGGGGGCTGATCTCCTCGGTCTTGACGACGGTGAGGACGTGCTGCGGGCGGTTGCCGCGGCGTGGTGCGGTCATGAGGCGGGGTCTCCGTTTCCTTCTGGTTCACGACCACCTTACGCGTCGTTTCTTAGGGTTACCTACATCACGGGTGGCTGGCGGGCAGCGTAGGCGGCCGGGCTGATCCCGGCTGCGGCTGTGAAATCGCGCGTGAAGTGGGCCTGGTCGTACCAGCCGAGCCGTGCCGCGAGGTCGGCCAGCGGTACCGCCGGATCGGTGTGCAGTTCGGCGAGCGCGTCGTGCAGCCGGCACCGTCGGATCATCCACTGCGCGCCGACCCCGACGTGCGTGCGCAGCAGCCGCTGCACCGTCCGCTCGGACAGACCGTGTCGGGCGGCGGCGTGCGCCACCGTGGTCACCCGGTTCTCCCGGATGTCCCGGGCGAGCGTGGCGACCGTGTCGAGCGGGCCGTCGTCGTCGGTGGTGTGGAGGGCGTCGGCGGTGGCGATCAGCGCGTCGAGCGCCTCGGCGGGAGAGGCTGCGACATGGACGGCCGCCAGCTCGGGGCGGTCGAGGCGCTCGACGCGGTCGGTCAGCGGGTGGGCGGGCCGACCTGTGAGGGCGGTGAAACCGCCCGGCGTGAAGGCGATTCCGTAGCAGTAACCGGCGGAGGCGAGCACGATGTCGAAGCGCCGGGTGGGCACGCCGTGCACCAGCTCGGCGGGCAGGTGATGCCCGTAGCGGTCGGGCCCCGCCTCCGCGGTGACGTGGATCGACGGGTACGAGATCACCTGTGACGGCTGACGCTGCGGCGCCCGCAGGTTCCACCGCACCGACCAGAAGTGGCTCACATAGCGCTGTTGGTGCGGCGGCGCGGGGGCGCTGCGCAGCTCGAAGACCGCGCCCGCGTTCTCCGGCCGGAGGATGCCCGCGGCCGGTGGCGGATTCGTCCAAGACACCATGGCCGCAGCCTAGCGAGGATGTACGACATGACTTCCGAAACCACCGCGCAGCCGTACTTCCGCCCCGACGGTTACACCACCATCACCCCCTTTCTCGTCGTCTCGCCCGCCCGCGCCGCGATCGAGTTCTACCGGGAGGTGTTCGGGGCCGCCGTCATCGATGTGACCGATGGTCCGGACGGCACAGTCGCCCACGCCGAGTTGGACTTCGGCACCGGGCGGCTACAGCTGTCCGACCCGGCACCGTCGTTCTCCCTGGTCAAGCCCGACGGTTCGAAAGATGTGAACCACTCGTATGCGATCTACGTCCCCGACGTGGACGCGACCTTCGCGCGCGCCGTAGAGCACGGCGCGACCCCGTTCGAGGAGCCGGCGACGTTCGTGACCGGCGACCGTTTCGGGGCCGTGCTCGACCCGTTCGGGCACCGCTGGGCGATCCTCACCCGCGTCGAGGACGTGGACCCGGCGGAGGCCAAGCGTCGGGTCGACGAGTGGGTCGCGCAGAACACCTGAGTGGACGACACGGTGATCTTGACGAAACCTTGACGGGGCGTGTACTTCTCGGCTCACCCGGGGGCGGGTAGACCGGATGCGTGACGTTGATGGAGATTCTGCCCTCGGTGGCGCGGGCCGGCGAGGCCCGCTCGTTCGGCGACGCGTGGCCTGGAGACACGGCGATGGCCGGCGCGGACGTCCTGCTCGGCGACGAGTCCGCCTGCGCGCTCGCCGCCGCGGGGTCGAGCCTGCGCGGCACCGTCCTCGTCACCCGCGTGACGCGGGTCGTGCGCTCGGGAACCCGCGTATGGTGCCGGGTCGACGGCGTGCTGCCGCGCGGATTCGACACCGTCGACCTCGCGTGGCCGGGCGCCCGGCTCGCGGGCGCGACCATGGCCGATGTCGAACTGCGTGACGGAACCGGCCTGCGGCGCACCGTCCGCGCCGAGGTGCCGGTGCGACTCGACGGTGGCGCCCCACTTCTCGTGGCGGTGCGTCGGCGGGCCTGCCGGGTGCGCGTCTCGGTCTGAGAACTGTCTCGGTCTGAGAGCTACCGCACCCGCGTCCAGGAGCCGCAGCCCTCGGTCTGGAAGCTCGTGTCGGAGCTGCGGATCGTGACCGTCCGGGAGCTGCCGCTCTCGATCGGCTCTTCCTGGCCCGACTGATCCTGCGAGGACCGCTGCCAGGAGCAGTCGTCGCCGCCGGATGCGCGATACCTGCCGGGCTGAATCTCCTGACCGACCGTGTAGATGCCGTCCCCCGGGATGTCGGCGGACTGGTCCGAGGTCGTCGAGGAGTCCGTATCGGTGTCGGTCGTCGTGTCGGTGTCCGTCGTATCGGTGTCGGGGGTATCGGTATCCGTGGTGCCGGGGATGCCGACGTCCGGGGTCTGGGTGACGGTGATGGTCTCCGTGGACCCGCCTTCGGCCGACTGCATCGTGGTGGTGCCGGTGTTGGACCCGATACCCACGACCACGCCGATGACGAAGGCGGCGATGATGCCGATGATCCAGGGCCAGTGTGGGGAACGGTGCCGCTCGGGCTCCGACGGTGCCTGCAGCGGTTCGGTGGTCACCGGGCGCCTCCTGGGGTGTCCTGCATGGTGCGACGATACGTGGCGGCAGGCGACGTCGCTACGCCCACAGCGGGTTCACAGGCGATCGGTGGCGCAGACCCGGTCGAGGAGAATGGACAGATGCCCGGATACCTGACCATCGCCCGCGACGGCCAAGCGGAGATCGAGGTGAAGCGTTCGCGCTTCCTGTGCACGCTTCGGCGGGTCGAAGACGAAGCGACTGCGCGGGCGGTCGTGGTGCGGGTGCGTAAGGAGTTCTGGGACGCACGGCACCACTGTTCGGCTTTCGTGCTCGGGCCGCCGCCGAGCCCCGTCGAGCGCACGAGCGACGACGGGGAGCCCGCCGGTACCGCCGGGGCACCGATGCTCGAGGTGCTCCGTGGCAAGCCGGTGTCCGACGTGGTCGCGGTGGTCACGCGGTGGTTCGGCGGAACGCTGCTGGGGGCGGGCGGATTGGTACGCGCGTACTCGGACTCGGTGCGCGTCGCGCTCGACGAGGTGGGCACGCTGCGGCGGGAGTTGTTGGGAGAGTGGACGGTCACCGTCCCGTACGACGGTGCCGGGCGGCTCGAGAACGAGGTGCGCGCGGCGGGGGTCGCCGTCTTGGAGACGGTGTACGGGGAGTTGGTGACGTTACGCCTGGGTGTGCCCGCCGCCGATCGGCCGCGGCTCGCGGCGCTGGTCGCCGGCGTGACCGCGGGCGGCGCGGAGCTCGAGTCGGCGGGGGAGCGGTGGGTCGACCGGGTGTGAGCGTCCCGCTACTATTCAGCTGCCGGCATTCCCGTCGGCCTGCACCGGCCGCGCCACGAGACGGCGCCTGCGAATGACGATCTCATACCGGAGGGCGTACCCCTTTCACCTGCGGTGAATCCGCACAGGCCCCGGCGTCCCCGGGAGGACGGCGCCGCACTGCGGTACCTAGCACAGTGGCGGCGACACGTCCAGACCGTCGAACGCCTGATGCGCTCGCAGCGCTACATCTCCACTCGCTGTCCATGCTGCGACCCGGGCATGGTTCAGGACGACGCCCGGGCGCGCCTCGAACGGCTCATGCGTAACGGCGGCCGGCGTGCGCATCGGCTGCGAGTCGCGGTCGAGGAGATCGATCAGCGGTTCCGGGACGTCACCGTCGAGGGCGGTGGACCGCGTGCCTCCGCGTGGTGGGAGCGTCGCGTACCGCGGGCGTGAGCGGCGTCAGGCTACTGGGACGGGCGTTATGCAGGCGATTTCACGCCTGCTGGGGGCGTGCGGTAGCCTCGTACAGCACCGCGAGAGCGGGAGCCACGGGCTGTGGCGCAGCTTGGTAGCGCACCTGACTGGGGGTCAGGTGGTCGCAGGTTCAAATCCTGTCAGCCCGACAGAAGAAACGCCTGGTCAGAAGGTATTCTGGTCGGGCGTTTCGACTATCTCCAGCAGGTCGATGTGACACGACACGACACATCGGGTTCGCTATTCCTCCCAGCGCAGCCCGGACGCTGTCCGCTGGCTGATGCGCACACGGCGGATCCGGTGACCGTCGCCCGCGCGTGGCGGTCGGCGGGTGGTTCAGCGGTTCCGCGAGGTGGTTGTCGGGCGGAATGCCTGCGCCGCGGGCATCGGAACCCGTAACGTCGGGGATTGTCGGCCGTGGTGTCACGACGGCTCCCGGACCGCGCGGAGACGACGACAGCGTCTCCGGTCGATCGTGGACATGAGGAGCCACCATGGGCAGACGTTCTCGCACCCGTCTCTGGATTCCCGCCGCGGCCGCCTTGGTGAGTGTGGCGGCGCTGGTGGCCGCGCCCCCGGGCGACGGTCTCGCGCGGGCGGCGACGGCTCCGACCCCGCTGCTGCCGACCGTCCCTGCCGGAATCTCTCTCGCCGCCATCGAGCCGGTCGTTGCACCGATCGTCGGCGTCCTCGACGCCGCCGATACAGCGATTGGAACCACCGCGCTGACCGTGGCCGCCGTGACTGCTCCGTACGATCCGCTGGCATCGGTGGTGGCGGTGTTCGTCGGCAACGGTGGTCCGGGGCAGAACGCCGGTCTGCTGATCGGCAACGGCGGCAACGGAGGGCCCGGTCAGAACGGCGGTGATGCGGGGCTGCTGTACGGCAATGGCGGGAACGGCGGTGACGCCACTGCGACCGAACCCGCAGGCAACGGCGGCGACGCGGGCCTGCTCTTCGGAGTGGGCGGGAACGGCGGCAACGGCTTGGCCGGTACCGCCGGTGTGGAACTCACCTCCGCGGACGGCACCACGGCGGGCGGCGACGGCACCGATGGCACCGCCGGTGGGAACGGTGGGAACGGTGGTCTGTTCTTCGGCATCGGCGGCGACGGTGGTGACGGCGGTGCGGGTGGCGTCGGGGCGGCCGGTGTCGATCCGGCATCGAGCGGCTCTCAGGCCCCCGACGGGACCACCGTGACGTCGTTGGGTGACACCGTCGGCTCGGCTGGTGGCGACGGTGATACCGGGACCACGTCGGGGCAGGCCGGCGGTAACGGCGGCGACGGTGAAACGGCCGAGGCGGTCAGCGCCACCGGCGGTGCTGGCGGCGACGGTGGTGACGGCGCGCCCGGCGGTGCCGGCGGCACCGGTGGTGACGGTGGCTTCGGCGCGGCGAACGTGGTCGCGACCGGCGGTGCTGGTGGTGACGGCGGCGACGGTGGCGAAGGCGCGGATGGCGGCGGCGGCGGCACCGGCGGCGGCAGTGGGGTCCCCGTCGATGCTGTCAGCGGTGGTGACGCGATCGGTGGCACCGGCGGTGATGGCGGTAATGGGGGCGACGGCGCCTCGGGTGGGTCCGGCGGAGCCGGCGGAAGCGGTGGTGCCGGCGGTAGCGGCGGGCTGATCACCGGTGCCGGCGGGAGCGGGGGCACCGGTGGTGCCGGGGGTGCCGGGGGCAGCGGGGCCTCCGGCGGCGCCGGGGGCAGCGGGGGCAGCGGCGGAGTGGCAACGTCGGTCGGTCCGGGGAACACGGCGGTATCCGGCGACGGCGGTAACGGGGGCGCCGGTGGCAACGGTGGATCGGGCGGCGATGGTGGTACCGGCGGGAATGGGGGTGTCGGCGGCGACGCGGGTCTGTTCGGACAGTCCGGCGCGGCTGGCGCCGGCGGGTCCGGCGGTGACGGTGGATCGGGTGGTGCCGCCGGTGTCGGGGGCGCGGCCGGATCGGGTGGGGCCGCCGGTGCCGGCGGAAGCGGCGGCGCGAACGGCGGCGCGGGGGCCTCTGGGCACCAGGGCACATCCGGGTCTCACGGTGTCGGCGGGCGGGCCGGGTAGCACTTCCCGCCCGTCCGGTCCCTCCCTCGGGGCCCGGCCGTGGCCCTTCGGCGGCGGCATCGGAGGCGGCGAGATTCGGGAGCTGGGCGCGGAGGTCGCGACCGGCGATGTAGGCGGAGAAAGATCAGGTGAGGGGTACCTGGCGATTCGGCGTGAACTGGGCGAACGCTCCAGCAGCCTTTTGGCGGTCGGATGATCGCAGGTTCAAATCCTGTCGACCCGACGTATGCAACCACCTGGGTCGGAGGACCCGTGACCAGGATCGGGGCACTCGGACCGATGACCTCCCACTACTGCCGTGACTTCGACGGCAACCTGATCAAGATCGCGGTGTACCCGGCGCGGGACTGAACGTCGCCGCTGAGGGCGGTGGCTCGGCCGACGGTAAGGTCGGCGAAATATGTTGCTGTGTAGTACTTTACAACTGTGCGTCGATCGCGAGTAGGGGTGCGGCGTTTCGCTGGTAGCCGGCGGGGTCAGCGAGGAAGCGACGCTCACCGACTTGCACGTGCGTCATTTTGGCGAGAGTGAACAGCCACCAGGGCTGGCCGCGCTGCAGTCCTGAGTTGCTTCCGCCTGCAGCCTGGTATGCAAGGAGGGTGAGCTTGCCTCGACGCGACTCGCCAAGCGCTGCTGGTTGCACGACGCGGTGTCGTCCGTCGTAGCCGAACTCGATCTCACGACGGCTCTCGATCGCTTCGACGATCGACTCTCTCAGCATCTCGCCACTCCTCAGCCGATAGGCCCGAATCAGATGGTCGGTCGGTCGGCGCCGATATGTCTACCTGCCGACTGTTCTACCCGTGATCTGGGCTGGAGCCGGACACCCGCACGCGACCGGGGATCTCGGGCACCCGACCGGTCCCGTAGTTAGGATCAGCAGAGTGTTGACTCGCATCCTGCCGCAGCTGTACGCCCTGACGTTCCCTGAGGTGGCGGCGGTGAACGTCTACATCTGGCTGGACGGGCGCGAGGTCACCCTCATCGATTCGGGCGTGCCCGGCAGCGCGCCTGCGATCGCTGCGGTACTCGTCGAACTCGGCCGCAGGCCCGCGGACGTCGTCCGGCTGATCGTGACCCACGGCCACGTCGACCACTACGGGTCGGCGCCCGACGTGGCCGGTTGGGGTGCGGAGATCCTGGCGCACGTCGAGGATGCCCCCGTCCTGCGTGGCGACGTCCCGAAGCCGGAACCGACGCTGCGGGATTGGGAGCGCCCGATCTACGAGGCGATTCCATCGCGGCCGGCGCCGACGGTGACCGTCGACCGCGAGCTGCGCGACGGCGATGTACTCGACTTCGGTGGTGGCGCACGGATCGTCGCGATTCCGGGGCACACGCACGGCAGCATCGCAGTCCATCTGCCGGCGCATCGCGTGCTGTTCGTCGGCGACACCGTCGCCAACGTCGGCGGCTACACCGTGCCCGGCACGTTCAACGTCGACTGTGACGCCGTCGGGCGGCACGCCGCGGCGATCCGCGACCACGACGTCGACGTCGTATGCGTGGGACACGGCGAGCCGCTGTTCGGTGCGGCGCTTACGCGGTGGCGGGACGCCGGTTCGTAAAACTGTTCCGGCGCTGCGCATCTCGGCGTCGACGGCCGAGGTGTATGGGCGCGCCTAGCATCGGGACGATGGACGGTGCGGAGACGATCGTGGAGCGGGTCCTCATCGAGTCGGTCGAGGGATGCGGGATCAGACACTGGGCGAGGATCGACGACGTCTCCGCGCATCACCCCGGATTCGAACCGCTGGACGTCCATCCCGACCTCGCCGACGAACTGATCCAGACTGCGCTGTTCGGCGGCGTGATACACCTCGCCTCCACCGCACGTAGCCGCGGCCTGTTCATCGAGGCTCGGGAGTGATCGGCCTCGTGGTCCAGATCACGGTCTCTGCGGGCCGACGAGGGCGAACAAGCCGGAATCGGACCGATTCGACCGAGACTCCGACCACCTGCGAGACCGGTTGATCGGGATGCTCAGACGGCGAGTAGCACCTTCGTGGCGTCGGGTCGCGCCGCTCGGCGCCCATCCTGTGCCCAGTACATCGGATGCGGCGAGCAGCGCGGGGATCTGCTCGGGCGTCGGCTGGGCGACCAGGGTGCCGTCGGCGAGGGGGATGCGGGCGGGCTCGGCCTGTGTCCCGATCAGCCCCATGAGGACGGCGTGCACGCACCGGCACTGGTAGCCGTTGCGGACTTCGAGGGGTACGCACGTCGGAGCCGATCTCCTCGATCGCGCCGACGAACTCGTGGCCCATGGGCGGGGGCCGTCGACCTCCTCGATGCCACGGTGCGGCCACCGATCCGAGCCGCACACTCAGGTGGCGGTGACGCGGATGACGGTCTCGACCCGTACATCGCCGGGGGCGTGCGTGGCGACTCCGCGCACAGCGGTACTCCTTCGGTTCTGCCGGACATGAGGGGTACCGGCAGTGACTGTCACGGAACCGCGGGTCGCCCCTATGGTCGAACCGTGGACAACCGAGCCGAGGTACGCGAGTTCCTGATGTCGAGGCGCGCCAAGGTGACGCCCGGGCAGGTCGGTCTTCCTGCGGGAGGTGGCCGGCGCGTGGCCGGGCTGCGGCGCAGTGAGGTCGCGATCCTCGCCGGCGTGAGCGTCGAGTACTACACGAAGCTCGAGCGCGGCGCGATCGCGGGCGCGTCGTCGTCGGTGCTCGAATCCATCGCCGCCGCACTCCGACTCGACGAGACCGAGCGTGCCCACCTGTACGACCTCGCACGCGCCGCGGACGGTGTCCCGACGTCTGGGCGGCCCCGCACTCGGGCCACGAGGTCGGCCGGATCCCGGCCGAGCCTGCAGTGGGCGCTGACGGCGATCACCGACGCCGTCGCGTTCGTCCGGAACGGACACCAGGACGTCGTCGCCGTGAATCCGCTGGGGCGGGCGTTCTTCTCGCCGATCCTCGGTGACGGTGGTCGCACCCCGAACCTGGCGCGATTCCAGTTCCTGGATCCGGCCGCGCACGAGTTCTATCCGGATTGGGAGCTGTTCGCGCAGATGTGCGTGGCGATCATGCGCGCCGAGGCGGGGCGGGATCCGCACGACCGGGCGTTGCAGGACCTGGTCGGCGAGCTGTCGACCCGGAGCGAGTACTTCCGGACGCTGTGGGGTGCGCACGACGTCCGCACGCACGGGACCGGCACTAAGCGCTACCACCATCCCGTGGTCGGCGACGTGACGCTGGCCTACGAGGAACTGCTGGTGACCGCAGAGCCCGGACACGTCCTCATGATCTACACCGCGGAGCCGGGATCGCCGTCCGCGGAGCGTCTTCGCCTGCTCGCGTCGTGGTCGGCCGAGCAGGCGACCATCCGATAGTCGACCACTGGCCAGACCCTGCACGTGACCGAGGGCGCCGGCTACGTGCAGACCCGCGGCGAGCAGCTGATCGAGTTGCGCCCGGGTGACACCGTCTACACCCCGGCGGGCGAGTGGCACTGGCACGGCGCCACCGCTGAGGACTTCATGTGCCACCTCGCGCTGTGGGAGGCCCCCGAGCCCGGGAGCGACGAGCCCGAGACCACGTGGGGCGAGCACCTCACGGAGGACGAGTACCCCGGTCACAGCTGATCGGTCGCTACCCTGGGCTCGTCGGGTCCTTCCACGAACGAGGAGCGCATGACCTACTACGACCCTCGCGACGAACGCACGCAGCAGTTCGGTCCGAACGACGCCTACCAGCAGGGATACGAGGACGCGTATCGCGAACAGCACGCCACCGGCCGGGCGGCGGCGACGCGGTCCGAGCCACCGGTTCTGGACGTCCCCAAGTTCGTCATGGGTTCGGTGCTGGTCGCCGTCGTCGCGGGCCTCGCGGCCTGGCTGGCGACGTCGGCGCTGAACTGGCTCTACCGGCTCGCCGACAGCGCGGACTTCGCGGCGGCCCAGCGCTCGCTGACCCTGACCATCGTGGCGGCGGCGTTCCTGACGCTGATCGGCGCGGGGCTGTTGGCGCTGCTGATCACCTCGGCGCCGCGGCCCGGGCTGTTCTTCATCCTGATCGCGATCGGCGCGGGCCTGGTGATCACCCTCGGCCCGCTCGCGAGCGGGGCGAGCAGCTGGCAGATGTGGGTGTCCACCGGCGTGATCAACGTGGTCCTGTGCCTCGTGGTGCCGATCCTGCTGTACCAGGTGGGTCGCGCGACCACCGATGCGCGCCGAGTGCGGTTCTGATGGCGGTGGGACAACTGGCGTCGATATCGATCGACTGCCCCGACCCCGACGTGCTCGCGGGCTTCTACAGTGCCCTGCTCGGGCTCACCGAGGCGTACGCGCGGCCGGACCGCAGTGTGATCTGTCTGGCGGGCGCGGGCCCGATGCTCACGCTGATGCAGGTCGCCGACCACGCGCCGCCGGCGTGGCCGGACGGGGCGCAGCGGCAGCAGATGCACATCGACGTGGCGGTCGACGAGCTGGAGGAGTCGACGGCGGCCGCCGTCGCGCTCGGTGCGACGGTGGCGCGGGCGCAGCCGGGCGACGGCTGGCGGGTGTTGCTCGACCCCGCCGGCCACCCCTTCTGCCTGAGTACCGTGCGGCCCTGAGGCAGGCGGGTCCGTCAGCCGAGGCGGCCGTGGGGCGCGGGCGCGACGGGTGTGGCCCATCGCCTGAGGGACCAGCGTGGCCCCGCGGCGGGCTCCGCGGGGTGGCTGAAGTCGGATCGTAGCCATGTCGTTCTGTG
>NZ_BAABFR010000029.1:0-54838 GCF_039541155.1 Tsukamurella soli | reverse complement strand
CAACGGCAGACTCGAGCACCTGCGCGGCTCCGCCCTCGGGTTCCGCAACCTCACCCACTACATCGCACGATCACTGCTGGAAGCCGGCGGCTTCCGACCGCGACTACACCCCGGATTGTGAAGAGCCCGTTTATCCACTGGTGGGCGGCACGGCGATGTCGATGGTTCATGCGCTCCTGCACCCGTACCAGAAGTGCCGGCGGCAGGTGGTGTAGCGCACGACTGATACGGGGACGCCTTCCGCTGGCCGGTGTCGGAGTTGAGTCGGTTGCGCGGACCGGCGGGGCGGGGCTGCGCTCAGACCGCTACCGGCTCGGCAGGTACCGCATCGCCACCGCGCCCGAGTCGAACTCCCGCCGGTCTACCAGTGTCAGGTCGACGGATCGCGAGAGTCCTGCGAACAGCGTCGGTCCGTGGCCCGCGAGCCGGGGATGGACGATGAACTCGTACTCGTCGATCAAGTCCAGCTCCGCCAAGGCCAGTGGGAGGCGGACGCCGCCCACGTACAGCCCGCTGCCTGGTCCGTCGTCTGGTTGTCGCTTGAGTCGCCGAACGGCATCGGCCAGGTCTCCGCGCACCAGTTCCGCGTTCCAGTCGACCTGCGGCAAGGTGCTCGACACGACGTACTTCTTGGCCGCGTCGATCGTTCGGGCGAAGGGCTCCATCCAGTCCGGTCGAGTTCCGACGGGCGTCGGGGGCCGCCACGCCGACTCCATCATCTGGTAGGTCACCCGGCCGAGGAGAAGAGCGTCGACCTGTTGGAGGATCTCGGTCGCATGATGATGCAGGTCTTCATCCGCCGGGATGGCCCGGTGATCGCAGCATCCGTCCACCGTGATGTTGATGGAGTACCGCAGGGGCCGCACGGCGCAAGGATATCGCCGATGCGCCGCTATCCACCGGCGATGGACCGGACCGGCAGCCGGCCGATGCTGATCAGAAGGGCGGCGGTCCGTCGGCTTCGTGGGGTGGCTTCGTGGAGGGCGGCTGGGGTTGCGGTGGTGGGGGTGGCGAGTCTTGGCCGTTCTGCTCGGCAGCTTCGCATTGCCACACCCAGCGGACGTGGTCCCACTCGTAGTCGTCGAGCGCGTTGGTGTACTCGGCGATGTCGCGGTTGTGGATGCGCTTCTGCTCCTCGTACTCGGCGAGGCGACGCTGTTCCTCGGCCTGCTCCTGTGCTTCGTGCAGGAGGCGGGCGTCCTCGTTGGCCCGATGCCGTCGCCGGCGGATGCGTTCGGCGCGTTGGCTGCGGGGTTTCGACGCCGGGGGCTGTCCGTCGGCGGGGGCGGGGGCGGTCCAGGCGAGGTCGACACCGGTAAACAGGTCCGGGAACATCTCCCGCATGGCGGCGCCGGTGTCGCTGCTGAACACCCTCCCGGTGGGGTCGGTCCAGTCGATCACTCCGGGACAGCCGGGACGGGCGGTGCACGCCCAGTCCCCGAACGTCTTCAGGGCGTGGTGGAACTTGCAGAGCGGCTGTAGGTTCGACGCACTGGTAGGGCCGCCGCCCACCGGGTTCCGGTGGTCGTACGCGATCCGGTGATCCAACTCGCACCCCGCCGCGGGACGGGTGCAGCCGGGAAAGGTGCACGCGGGAAACACGATCCGCACCAACCGCGCCAACGACACCGACGGCCGGTACCCGGCGGACACGGCACCGGATGCCGAAGAGTCGTTCACCGCACCGTGTTTCGTGGCACCGGAGTCCGACTCGACCCATTCCGGTTCGGTCGGAACAAGCTGGGTCGGAACAAGCTGGGTCGGAACAAGCTGGGTCGGAACAAGCTGGGTCGGAACAAGCTGGGTCGGAACAGGCTGGGTCGGAACAGGCTGGGTCGGAACAGGCTGGGTCGGAACAGGCGCGGGATGCTCGGGGCTCTGGACGTCTGTCACCCCATCGTTTGTCACCGTGCTGCCAGCGGCCACCGCCTCGTCGGCCGCCGACGCCTCCGACGCAGCAGGCCCGGCGGGTCCGACGGCTGCGGCGGGTGCCGACGCGCCGGTGTCGTCGGGTGTGGTGGTCCCGTCGGGCACGGTGACCGGCCGCAGGCGCGCATCCGGGCGGGCGGCGAGATCCCGCACATGCCCGGCGGAGATCACCCCGTGCCCCGCCAGATACCCGGGCCGCTGGTCCGTACCGGCCAGGGTCGCAGCGTTGGCGACGACCAGGATCTCCACGATCGTGTCCAACCCGGCCCCGCCACCCCGACGCCGCTCCCGCAACGTGCAGCCGGCGAGCGGGCAGCGGCAGCCCAGGGTGGCGTAGCCCTCCATCACCGCCATCAGCGCGTCCGCCCACAACTGATCCCGAGTCCGCGGATCCTCCGAGCAGACGGTGCCGGCGAGCTTCTCCAACCGTCCGTGCACCTCCCGCGCCTCACTCGCCGTCAGATGCGCGTTCACCCACGCCATACCGTCCAGGTCGGGGGTGAACTCCACCCGCCGGTCCTGCTTCGCCGTCTCGTTCTGCTGCTCCACCCCATCCGGATCGATGTGATGCACCAGCCGGTCACACAGGTCGATCAATTGCCCCTTGGAGAAGATCCGCTCCGGTTCCGCCTCCAACTCGCCCGCGAGCAGCGCATCGAACCGGGCCGCCTGCTCCGTGTCGAGGATCCGGGCACGGTGCAGGATCAGCTCCACCCGGTAGTACGGGATCACCGCCAACCCGGCCAGAGCGAACACTCGCGGCAGGCGTTCGACGAGGGCGACGGCGGTGTCGATCTGCGCCCGCGCTGCGAACGTGGACACCCGCAGCCGGACCGCGATCGCCGCATACATGTCGGCCTCGCGAACAGCCAGTCCCTGCCGTTTCCGCGCTGCCTCCGCCGCCGTGCCCTGCGGCGCGGCCAGGATCTGCTGTTCGATCCGCCCGTACATCTCCTGATACAGCACATACACCGCCACGATCCGGTGCGCCCACCCCGCCGCCTCACCGACCACCCGCGCCCGCAACACATCCCCGGCACCCGTCACATCCCCCGCGGGGGCCAGCGCGGGCACCAGGTGCGGTGCGAGGTGTTCGATCGATATCATGCGACCCACATTACAGTTCGATCAACGCGTTAGTCTGAGAACTATATGAGAATGCATGTTCGATTATCGATGGGTTCGAGGTGTGTGCTGTGCGAGCGCCGGGCCGGCGTCTCGGACCGGTGTCAGGCGTGCGCGGGCGCCGCGACCGGCGGCCCCACGTACCGGGCCGACGGCCGGATGATCTTGCCGTCGCGGGCCTGTTCGAGGATGTTCGCCGTCCAACCGACGGTGCGCGCGACGCAGAACGTCGGCGTGAACATCTCCGGCGCGAGGCCGACGAGGCTCATCACGACCCCCGCGTAGTACTCGACGTTCGCGTACAGGCGGTGGTCGGGTTTGAGCTCCGCGATCGCCGACTCGATCTCCTCCTCGACGGCGCCCGCCCGCGTGACAAGATCCGCCGCTTCCGTTCCCGGCGCCGAACGATATTGCTGTGCAACTGTCTTCAATAGTTCGGAACGGGGATCGTGCGTGCGGTACACGGCGTGCCCGAATCCCATCACCTTCTCGCCCGCCGCGATCTTCGCCCGCACCCACGCACGCGTGTTCGCGGGATCGCCGATCTCGTCGAGCGCCGCCAGGGCACGGCTCGGTGCGCCGCCGTGCAGCGGCCCGAGGAAGGCGCCGACCGCGCCGAGTAGGCACGACGCCATGTCCGACCCCGTCGACGCCACGACTCGGCCGGCGAACGTGGACGCGTTGAAGCCGTGGTCGACGGTGGCGATCAGGTACGTCTGCAGCGCGGCGACATCGTCGGGAGCGGCGGTGCCCGTGCTCATCCGCAGATAGTCGGCGGCGTGCCCGGCCGCCGGATCGGGCGCGAGAACGGGTAACCCCTGCGAGACCCGGTGTGCCGCAGCGAGGATCGTCGGCGCCGCGGCGGCGTACCGCAGTGCGGCCGCACGCCGTTCCTCTTCGTCCAGGTCGTACATGGGACGGTCGGCCAGGCCCATCGCTGCGATCGCCAGCCGCAGCACGTGCAGCGGGTCGATCGATGGGCCGGCGTGCGAACGCACCAGGTCGACGACCGTCCCCGGCACCTCCCGCAGCACGCCGACCCGCCGGGCGAACGCCTCCTCGCCATCGGGCCCGGGCAGTTCCCCGAACAGCATGAGGTGCCACACCGCCTCGAACGACGCGGTCTTCGCCAGCGTCACGGCGTCGTATCGTCGGTAGTGGTAAAACCCCTCAGCCCCGCGCACGTCGCCGAGCGCGGTGTCGGCGACGACGACGTTCTTCAGTCCTCGTGGGACGGTGATCTGTTCGGTCATGCCTCGACTATGGCGCTGTTGATCAACACCGGTCAATCTTGATTGAATCAACATCGTGGATCAGTGGATCACCACGTCGGAGGCGGCGCGCCGCCTCGGCGTCAAGCGCGGCACCCTGTACTCCTACGTCAGCCGGGGCGTGCTCACCTCGGTCCGACGGCCGGGGCAACAGGAGTCGCTGTTCGACCGCACCCAGGTCGACTCGCTCGCGGCGGTCAAGCACGACGGCCGGCGCGCGGGAGAGCGGCTGCTGCGGTTCCGTTCGGTGGCCACCCGGGTCTCGGCAGTCCGGGACGACCGTCTCTATCTGCGTGGGCGCGATATCGAGACCGTCTGCGCAACGATGTCGTTCGGCGAGGCGGCGCGACTCACGCTGCAGTACGACGGTGCCGTGCCGCCCGCGCCGGCGCTCGACGCCGCCCGCATCCGCACCGTGCCGCTCGAGCGACGGATCCCGCTCGCCGTCGCCGAGATCGCCGCCCGCGACCCGTGCCGCGGCGAACGCGCCGAGGTCGAGGCTCGGGTGCTCGCGCTGCTGCCGGCGCTCGCCACGGTCGTACCCGAGGTCCCGCTCGCGCACCCATGGGTCGACCTGCTCGCCACCTGCCTGATCGACAACGGGCTCGCGGCCTCGACCACCGCCGCCCGGGTCGCCGCGAGCGCCCGCGCGGGCGTGTACGACGCGCTGCTGTCCGGGCTCGGGGCGATGGCCGGTCACCTGCACGGCGGGGCGCCCGTGCGCGCCGCGCGGCTGCTCGGCGCGGTTGCGGCGTCTCACGGTGGGGGTGCCGCCGTCGACGCGGCGATCGCGGAGGCGGTATCGGTGGGTGGGCGACTGCACGGCTTCGGCCACCTGATCTACACCGGCGATGATCCGCGCGCCACCGTGGTGCTGGACCGCATCCGCGCCGACGACCCCGGCAGTCCTGCGTTGGAAGCGGTTGCCGCGCTGGTAGATCGAGTGCACCAACCGGTCAACGTCGACCTCGCCGGCGCCGTCGTGGCCGTGGCGCTGGGTTTGCCCGCGCACGCCACCGAGGTCGTGTTCCAGTACGCGCGGATCGTCGGCATGGCCGCGCACGTGGTGGAGGAGTACGACGAGACGCCACTGCGGTGGCGCGCCCGAGGCGAGGGCTGATCGGCGCGGCTGAGGGGGGACCGATGAGGCGCTGGTCCGTCGGTTCCGGTCGGCTGGGCGGTGACCGACGATACGCTGTGCGCGTGACGGAAGTGGCGGTGGTGACGGGGACCTCGTCGGGGATGGGCCTGCACGCGGCGGTGGAGCTGGCGCGCCGCGGCATGACGGTGGTGGCGACGGTGCGTGAGCCCGGTCGCGCCGATCGTCTACTGGCGGAGGCCGAGCGTGCCGGCGTCGCCGTCGACGTCCGGGCACTGGAGGTCACCGACCGCGAGGCGGGCACGGCCCTCGTCGCCGGAGTGCTCGCCGACCACGGCCACATCGACGTGCTGGTCAACAACGCCGGCCGGGGCGCGGTCGGCACCGCCGAGCAGCTCACCATGGCGGAGATCGAGGCGCAGATGGAGCTGAACTACCTTGCGCCCGTGCATCTCACGAAGGCCGTGCTGCCCGCCATGCGCGCGGCCGGGCGGGGTCGGGTGCTCACGGTGACCAGCGTCGGCGGCGCCGTGGGGCAGCCGTTCGCCGACGCGTACTGCGGCGCCAAGTTCGCCGTCGAGGGCTTCATGCAGTCGCTGGCGCCCGTCGCGGAGCGGTTCGGCGTGTGGGTCAGCGTGATCGAGCCGGCGGCCGTCGCCAGCGAGTTCACCACGAACGCCGCCCGGCCGGAGGTGGTCGACGGCGACCCGTACACCCCCTACCTCGTCGGCTACCTGTCCCGCACCGCGGGGGCGTTCGCCGCGGCCCAGCCGGCCTCCCGCGCCGGGGCCGCGATCGCCGACGCCGCGACCTCCGCGGAGTACCGGTTCCGCTGGCAGACGTCGGATGTGGCCCGGCAGTTCGTCTCCGCGTCGTTGGCCGATGTCGACGGTGCCCGAGTGCTCGGCTTCACCCGCTCCTGGATCGACAGCCCGGCATCCGCGGAAGCGGCGGCCCCGGGCCGCCCGGAAGAGCCGGCCCCGGGCGGCGCCGGGTGAGGGTGGGACGTGTCGCCGAGTTCGGCTCGATCCTGCTCGGCTCGCGCTCCGATTCGCCGACCCGCAGGCGGCTGCGGGTGCAGATCCTCATCACCGCCGGGGTCCTGATCGCCAACGCGGTCGGGGTGGGTGCGGTGGTGCTGCTGGGCACCGTCGGGATCCCGAACCCGTCGGTCTTCACACGCAACCTGCTGGTGGTCGACTTCGTATACGTCCCGATCTACATCACGCTGGCCTTCCTCGTCGGCGTGCTGTGGGGGACGATGGTCGTGGTCCGGATGCTGCGCTGGGCCGCAGACGACCGGCCGACGATCACCGCCCGCGACGCGCGGTCGGTCTTCCGTGCGCCGCGGGTGCTCACGTTCCTGGAGGCGGTGCTGTGGGTGGGCGGCGCCGGGCTGTTCATGCTGCTCTACGGGCTGCGCGACCCCGACCTGATCCTCAAGGTCGCCCTCGTATCGCTGTTCAGCGCCGCGGTCGTGTGTGCTGTGTCCTACCTGGTCACCGAGTTCGCCCTGCGCCCGTACGCCGCCCTGGCGCTGGCCGAGTTCCCGACGATGCGGCGCCGCGGGCTGGGGATTCGTGCGATGGTGACGTGGATGCTCGGTTCCGGGGTACCCCTGGCCGGCATGGTCCTGGTCACCGTGTTCGGCGCCGCGAACCCCGAGACCAGCAAGTGGAACCTCGCGATCTCGGTCTCGATCCTGGGCGCCACGGCGCTCTTCACCGGCCTCCTGCTGACCTACATGGGAACCGACCGGGTGGGTGCGCCGCTGCGGTCGGTGATCAACGGGATGGCGCAGGTCCGCACCGGCGAGCGTGGATCCGCCCTCGCCGTGTACGACGGTACCGAACTGGGCGAGTTGCAGGCGGGGTTCAATGCGATGGTCGAGGGTCTGGCCGAGCGCGAACGCCTGCGCGATCTGTTCGGGCGCCATGTGGGGCCGGGCGTGGTGCAGGAGGCGCTCCAGCGCGGCGTCCAGCTGGGCGGCGAGACCCGCACGGCCGGCGTGCTGTTCGTGGACGTCGTCGGGTCGACCGCGCTCGCGATGCGGCTCGCGCCCGAGGACGTGGTCGCCCTGCTCAACAGGTTCTTCGCGGTCGTGGTGGGTGCCGTGAACCGCAACGGCGGACTGATCAACAAGTTCGAGGGTGACGCCGCACTGGCGATCTTCGGTGCGCCGACCGCGCTGGACGACCCGGCCGGCGCGGCGCTCACGGCCGCCGCGGAGATCGCCCGCGAACTCGGACGGGCGGAGATCGGTCTACAGGCCGGGGTGGGCGTGTCCTACGGCGAGGTCGTCGCCGGCAACGTCGGCGCCGAGGACCGATACGAGTACACGGTGATCGGGGACCCGGTCAACGAGGCGGCGCGGCTGACGGAGCTGGCCAAGCGCGACACCTCCCTGCCGCTGGCCTCGGCCCGGGCCGTCGCCGCGGCGTGGCCCGGAGTGGCGAAACAGTGGCGGGCAGCCGACACCGTCGTCCTGCGCGGTCGGCACGAGCCGACGCAGCTGTATGAGCCGCTGCAGCGGAGCCGTGTCCTCGGTGGTCGTGGCTAGGCCCTGATCCAGATCGATTCGGCGGCGATGTCGCCCAGGTCCAGCAGCGCCGCGGGGGTGCTCGCCCCGTCACCGTCGTCGCCCACGCGGACGGCGACGGTGCCGAGGAAGCGGCGCAACTCGACCACCTGCACCCGCGCGTCCGGGGCGATGCCGACCTCCTCGAAGTACCGCAGCATCTCCGGGTCGGCGTCCGAGATGCGGGCGACGGTGCCGGACTCGCCCGCCTCCAGCTCGGTGAGCGGCCGCGCGTCCGGTGCGGCGATCGTGCCGTCGGCCTTGGGGATGGGGTCGCCGTGCGGATCGCGCTCGGGGAACCCGAGGCGCTCGTCGAGCCGCGAGAGGAACCGGTCGGACACGGCGTGCTCGAGCACCTCGGCCTCGTCGTGCACCTCGTCCCAGCCGTACCCGAGCTCGGACACCAGGAAGGTCTCGAGCAGACGGTGCCGGCGCACCATGGTGACCGCAGCGCTGCGACCGGCGTCGGTGAGCGTGACGGCACCGTACTTGGCGTGGTTCACCAGCCCCTGGTCGGCGAGCTTGCGGATCGCCTCGGAGGCGGTCGACGCCGACACCCCCAGGGACTCCGCGAGCGACTTGGTACTCACCTTGGCGGGGGACCATTCCTGCGCGGTCCAGATCCGCTTGAGGTAGTCCTGCGTCACTGCGGACAGCTCCGTCACGGGCGGCGGGGGTTTGCTCACGACACCAGCTTAGGTGGTCCTATAGGCTTGGCCGCGTGCTTCGCTGGCGAGGGCTAGACGACGTTCCCGCGGACTGGGGACGCTGCGTGGTGACGATCGGCGTATTCGACGGGGTACATCGTGGGCACGCCCAGTTGATCGAACGGGCGACCGACGAGGCCGCTGCGCGGGGGGTACCGAGCGTCCTGATGACGTTCGACCCGCATCCCGCGGAGGTGGTCCGGCCAGGCTCGCACCCGCCGCAGCTGACGACCCTCACCCGCCGGGCGGAGCTCGCCGAGGAACTGGGCATCGACGTCTTCTGCGTCATGCCGTTCACCCCGACGCTGGCCGCGCAGCCGGCCGAGGACTTCGTGCACTCGGCCCTGGTCGAGCGGCTGCACGTGGCGTTGGTCGTGGTGGGGGACAACTTCACGTTCGGTTACAAGGCCCTCGGTGACGTCGCGATGCTGCGGACTCTGGGCCGACGGTTCGGTTTCTCGGCCGATATGGTGCCGCTGCTCACCGAGCACACCGTCACCTACTCGTCCACTTACATCCGCTCGTGCGTCGACGCGGGCGACGTCGCGGCGGCGGCCGAGGCGCTGGGTCGGCCCCACCGGGTCGAGGGCGTCGTGGTGCGCGGCGACGGCCGCGGGCGTGAGCTCGGATTCCCGACGGCCAACGTCGCGCCGCCCATGTACGCCGCGATTCCCGCCGACGGTGTCTACGCCGCCCGGTTCACCGTCCTGGGAGTGGGACCGGTGGTGGGTCAGGTGACGCCGGGGGAGAGTTACCCGGCCGCGGTGTCGGTGGGCAGCAACCCCACGTTCTCCGGTCGCACCCGTACCGTCGAGGCCTTCGTCCTGGACACGTCCGCGGACCTGTACGGCCAGCACGTCGCCGTCGACTTCGTGGATCGGATCCGCGGGATGGAACGGTTCGCATCCGTCGACGACCTGATCACGGCCATGGACGGCGACGTGGAGCGGACGCGGCAGATCATCGACGGGGTCTGAGCCGGGTCGCAGGCGATTAGGGTGCGACCAGCCCGGCTGGTAACCTGGATGATCGTGCCTGCTGTGGTTCGCGGCGGCGGCACGGAGTCTTGCAACGCGACACTGGAACAACGACGCTGAAACAAGGAGTCACCCGATGGCGCTGACCGCTGCCGAGAAGAAGACCATCCTCACCGAGTACGGCCTGCACGAGAGCGACACGGGCTCGCCCGAGGCGCAGGTCGCGCTGCTCACCAAGCGCATCACCGACCTCACCGAGCACCTCAAGGAGCACAAGCACGACCACCACAGCCGCCGCGGCCTGCTGCTGCTGGTCGGCCGTCGTCGCCGTCTGCTGAAGTACGTCGCCGAGGTCGATGTGAAGCGCTACCGCTCGCTGATCGAGCGTCTCGGCCTGCGTCGCTGAGTACGCCGCTCCGAGGTCGCTGAGCGCAGCCTCCTACGAGAAGGCCCGTCCCGAGATCGATTCGGGTACGGGTCTTCTCGGTTGTCTGGAGCACGTGGCGTCACGTCTCGAGCAGGCGCTGCGCAGCGTCGGGCACGTAGCGGAAGCCCGCACGCGGGGGGCGCTCGTAGTCGCGGGCCTTCGGCCGCTTGGGGATCGGCACCTCGGGCGGGGTGAGGTGCTCGTACGGGATCAGCGAGAGCAGGTGCGTGATCACGTTGATCCGCGACCGCTTCTTGTCCTCGCTCTCCACCGTGTACCACGGAGCCTCGGGGATATCGGTGTGCACGAACATCTGATCCTTCGCCCGCGAGTAGTCCTCCCACCGGCTGATCGATTCGACGTCCATCGGCGAGAGCTTCCACCGGCGCATCGGATCGGTGGCGCGGGAGCGGAACCGCTTCTCCTGCTCGACATCCGACACCGAGAACCAGTACTTCAGCAGCAGGATCCCGTCCTCTACCAGCAGCCGCTCGAAGATGGGCGCCTGATGCAGGAAGCGGCGGTACTCGTCGGCGGTACAGAATCCCATCACATGCTCGACCCCGGCACGGTTGTACCAGGATCGGTCGAACAGCACGATCTCACCGGCGGCGGGCAGATGCTCGATGTAGCGCTGGAAGTACCACTGCGTCCGCTGCCGCTCGGTCGGCGCCGGCAGGGCGACGATCCGGCAGATGCGGGGGTTGAGGTATTCGGTGATCCGCTTGATCGCCGAGCCCTTGCCGGCGGCGTCGCGGCCCTCGAACAGCACCACCACGCGGGCGCCGGTCTCCCGGACCCACTGCTGCATCGCGACGAGTTCGCTCTGCAGGCGGCGCAGCTCGGCCTCGTACCGGTCGTTGGGCAGCTTCGGTGGCTTGTTTCTCGTCTTCGTCTTCTTGACGATCGTGTCGGTCATCTGCGCGAGGCTACCGATATCCGCGCCCGCGACCAGGCGTTTCGCCGGATCAGGGTGCGGCAGGCCAGAATCGAGGAATGCCCTCACCGCTGTATGTGACCCGCGCGGCGGTCGCCTGGGTCTCTCGTACCCAGCTGTTCCGCACCGTCGGACCCACCGTCGTCCCGCCCCTCGAACACGTCCTCGCGTTCGCCACCGGTGGCCGCGTGCAGCTGAGCGGGCTGCTCGTGCCGTCGCTGGTGCTGCACACGACGGGCGCCAAGAGCGGTGTGGAGCGCGAGAGTCCGCTGATGTACTGTCCCGAGCCGGGCGGCCGGATGCTGGTCACGGGCAGCAACTTCGCGCGCCAGACGCACCCGGCCTGGACCTTCAACCTGCTCGCGCATCCGGACGCCGTGGCGGTGGTGCACGGCAGGCGCGTGCCGGTGCATGCCGAGCTCGTCGACCCCGACGAACGGGAGGCGGTGTGGGCTCGGATCGAGCGCCAGTGGCCCGGTTATCGCGGCTATGAACGGTCCAGCGGCCGGGAGCTGCGGATCTTCCGCCTCACGCCCGTCCGGTAGTGGGATGTCGCCCGTCGTGTGCACTTCTTCCACACGAGCGCCTGTGTGGGAGATGGCTTTCGATGAGGCGCCGGCCGTCTTCGCCGGGAGAGTGCGGACAGGGGTCGGCGATTTCGGTAGGCGGCTGCATCGTCGGTACGCGATGACGCCTCGTCGTCCGGGGTGGGGCGGGTCACGGCGATCCCGCGATCCGCGCCCGAACATCCTTTGCTCAGGCGACTCCGGCCGGCTGCACGACTCCGTTCAGTCGCGCGGCTTCACGAACGGGAACGCGAGGGTGGCGCGGATGTTCACGCCGGCCAGCAGCATCACGATGCGGTCGACCCCCAGGCCGAGGCCGCCGGTGGGCGGCATGGCGTAGGCGAGGGCCTCCAGGAACGACTCGTCGAGCTGCATCGCCTCCAGGTCGCCGGCCGCGGCGGCCAGGGACTGCCGGGTCAGGCGCTCCCGCTGGTCGATGGGGTCGGTGAGCTCGGTGTAGGCGCAGCCGAGCTCGGCGCCGAAGCCCACCAGGTCCCACTGCTCGGTGAGCTGCGGGTCGTGGCGGTGCTTGCGGGCCAGCGGCGAGACCTCGATGGGGAAGTCGCAGTAGAACGTGGGGAAGTGCGTCTGCTTCTCGACCAGAGCCTCGTACAGCTCCATCACCAGCTTGCCGGCCGAGGCCCCGGGTGGCACCGCGAGGTCGAACCGGGCGCACACCGCGGCCACCTCGTCGCGCGGTGTCGACGAGGTCAGCGTGGTCCCCGTCGCCTTCGACACGGCAGCGTGGATCGTCACTACAGGCCACTCGGGCGTGAGGTCGACCTCCTGGAGGACCCCGTCACCGTCGGGCCGCAGCGCGACCGGCCGCCCGTTGACCGCCGTGGCGACGGCGAGGATCACCTCGCGGGTGAGCACCCGCATCGTGTTGTAGTCGCCGTACGCCTCGTACGCCTCGAGCGCCGTGAACTCGGGGTTGTGCGTGGCGTCGGCGCCCTCGTTGCGGAAGTTGCGGTTGATCTCGAAGATGCGGCCCAGGCCGCCTACCGCGAGGCGCTTGAGGTACAGCTCGGGCGCGATCCGTAGGAACAGGTCCATGTCGTAGGCGTTGATGTGCGTCGTGAACGGCCGGGCCGCGGCGCCGCCGTGCACCGCCTGCAGCATCGGTGTCTCGACCTCGGTGAAGCCGCGCCCGGTGAACGCCTGCCGCAGCGCCGCGACACCCGCCGCTCGCCGGTACAGCAGGTCCACCGCCCCGCGGTTGGTGATCAGGTCGAGCGGGCGGTTGCGGATCCGCGCCTCCTCGGCCAGCCGGGCCCGCAGACCCGGCACCGGGCTGAGGCACTTGCCGGCCATCGCCCACGAGTGCAGATGAATCGACAGCTCACCTGTGCGGGACGTCATCACCTCGCCGGTCACCGACACCAGATCGCCGAGATCGGTGCCCGAGCGCCAGGCGGCGCGCGTGTCGGCGGGGGATCCGTCGCGGTCGGCGAGCGCCTGCAGTCGCGCGCCGTCCTCCTCGAGCACCGTGAAGGTGACGCCGCCGTAGTCGCGGATCGCCCGGATCCGCCCGGTCACAGAGACGACGGTGCCGGTGTGCTCGCCGGCCGCGAGCCCTTCGTGGGCGGCCCGCACCTCGGCGAGCGTATGCGTGCGCGGGACGGACGCCGGGTAGCCCGGGATACCGGCCCGCTCCAGGGCGTCGAGCTTGCGGCGCCGCACCCGCTGCTGCTCGGAGAGCCGCACCAGAGGCACGACGGGGGTCAGTAGCCGTTGCTCCTCGGCGATCAGGAGATCGTTGAACTCCGCGTCGCGCGGCTCCTGCCGATCGGGCACCTTGGGGCCGGCGAGGAAGCCCGGGCCCAGCCGCGGCAGGAAGCCTTCGGCCGTGCCTACGGCGATCCCGGCGCGGACCGCGGTGAGCGCCGGGTCGTAGCACATCACCCGCGGCACCCACTCGGGCCGATACTTGTCGTTGGACCGGTACAGCGTCTCGAGCTGGTAGAACTTCGATGCGAAGCTGAGCAGCGCGTCGGTCAGCCGCGTGATCGGCCCGGCGCCCACGCGGTCGGCCTCGAAGAACACGGACCGGAACACCGCGAAGTTCAGCGAGATCCGGCGCACCCCGATCGTGGGGCAGAACTCGGCGAGCCTGGCCACCATGAACTCGTTGAGGCCGTTCTCAGCGGAGCGGTCCCGGCGCATCAGGTCCAGGGACAGGCCGCGGGTGCCCCACGGGACGAATGAGAGGAAGCCGCGGACGGTGCCCGTGCGGTCGTTGGCGGTGATCACCACGCATCGGCCGTCGACGGGGTCGCCCACGCGGTTGAGCGCCATCGAGAAGCCGCGCTCGGTCTCCTCGCCCCGCCAGGCGTCGGCGAGGCGCTCGAGCTCGGCGAGTTCGGCGGGGCTGAGGTCGGCGTGGCGGCGCACCTCGACCGTGTACCCGGCCGCGGTGACGCGGGCGACGGCCTGGCGCACCTGGCGCATGGACCGGCCCTTGAGAGTGAACGTGTCGACGTCGATGATCGCCTCGTCGCCGATGGTCAGCGTGCGGAGACCGGCCTCCTCGTAGACCTTGGCACCGTCGGCCGACGCCGCGAGTACGGCGGGGTAGTGGCTGCCGCGTCGGCAGTCATCGAGCCATACATCGACCGCGGCCGCCCACGACGCGCGGTCGCCGATCGGATCGGCGCTGGCCATCGACACGCTGCCGAGCACGCGATAGGTGACTGCGGCCTTGCCGTCGGGGGAGAACAGCGCGCTCTTGTCGCGGCGGGTCGCGAAGTAGCCGAGCGAGTCGTCCTCGCCGTACTCGAGCAGGAGGCGCCGCACATGCAGCTCCTCGTCCTCCGAGATCATCGGGCCGCCGTGGCTCGCGCGCCAGAACACCATCAGGGCCAGCACCAGCGCCGCCGCGGACAGGACTCCGGACACCGAGTAGATCCAGTGATAGCCGGTGCGCCCGCCCAGTACGAGGTCCGAATCGCGCCCCACGACCACACCGAACGTGCCGCGCAGTGCCCACGCCGTCTTGTCGCCCAATCCCTGGAGGGTGCGCGGGAAGCTCAGCGTCAGCGCGAACGTGACGAGGAAGGACACGACGAAGCCGCCGATGAGGACCCCGACGGCCGCGGTCCGCGAGCCGCGGGCCAGCTTGGCGGGAAAGGATCGACGCGCTGCGATGACGGCGACGAGCACCGCGAGGCTGACGACCACCGCGATCGCGGTGCCCCACACCGACTCGCGTGGAGTCCAGTACACGCCGTGCTGGAGCGGGGTGTCGCTGTCGACGTCGACGTCGACGTCGATCTGTTTCGCGCCGCCCACCACGATCGAGAGGAGGTCGGCCACGTTGCTCAGGACGGTGAGCGCCATGAGCACGACGGCGACGGTGTGCGCGGCTCGCAGGCGACGACGAAGCGCCCCCGCGAGAACCGCTAGGAGGGCCACCACGAACACGCTCGGGGCGGTCGGGATGCCGAGCGTGTTGATGATGTTGTTCAGCACCCCCAGACCGTGGACATCCCGCACGAACACGGACAGCAGCGACACGATCGCGGCGAGCAGCACGGCACGTGCCAGCCACACCGCCGTGACCTCGGAGAACCGGCTGCACCGCCGTCGATTCGACCTCGGCGTATGCGGATCCGGCGCGACGGTTCGGCGGCGCGCGACGGTCAGCGACATGTAGTCCTCCCGGTTGGCAGGAGCCCGATGATAGCCTTGTAACCAGTCTGTTCGACGTTGGTGTTTGCTGTGAGGCAGCCGAGACGATGTGGTCGCGCCCTCAGTGGGTGGTCCTCGGTAGTGGTCGCCGGAACGACTCTGTCAGGAACGATGCTGTCAGGTCCGGCGACTTCGATCGATGGCCGCGCCCGGGTGGGTGTCACCGCAGCCGCGTCGTGCGACGAGGCCCTGCGCTCCGCGCGTGGCCGGGCACGGACAGACGCGTAACCGAAAGGTCTACTTCTTCCTCCATGAGTGAGAACTCCACCATCTCCGACGCTGCCGTCGAGGTCGATCTCGACGATTCGATCACCGAATCCGTCGCCGTCATCGACAACGGAGCGTTCGGTAAGCGCACCATCCGCTTCGAGACCGGGCGCTTCGCGCTGCAGGCCGCCGGCGCCGTCGCCGCCTACCTGGACGACGACACGATGCTGCTGTCGACCACGGCCCACAGCAAGCACCCGAAGGACCACTTCGACTTCTTCCCGCTCACCGTGGACGTCGAGGAGCGGATGTACGCCGCCGGCCGCATCCCCGGCTCGTTTTTCCGCCGCGAGGGCCGCCCGTCCACCGACGCGATCCTCACCTGCCGCCTGATCGACCGGCCGCTGCGCCCGTCGTTCGTCGACGGCCTCCGCAACGAGATCCAGGTGGTCGTCACCGTCCTGTCCCTGGACCCTAAGGACCTGTACGACGTCGTCGCGATCAACGCCGCGTCGGCCTCCACCCAGATCGCGGGCCTCCCGTTCTCCGGCCCCGTCGGCGGCGTACGCGTCGCCCTGATCCCCACCCCGAGCGAAGCGGGCGATTCCGGCACCGCCGGCCAGTCCGCTCAATGGGTCGCGTTCCCCACCGTCGAGCAGCTCGAGGGTGCGGTCTTCGACATGGTCGTCGCTGGCCGGGTGGTCAATGCAGGCTCGGGTACGCCCGCTTCCGCCGCCGACGTCGCGATCATGATGGTCGAGGCCGAGGCCACCGAGAACGTGATCGAGCTGGTCGCGGGCGGCGCGCAGGCGCCGACCGAGGCCGTCGTCGCGCAGGGCCTCGAGGCCGCCAAGCCGTTCATCGCCGTGCTGTGCGAGGCCCAGCGCGAGCTGGCCGCCGGTGCCGCGAAGCCGACCGGCGAGTTCCCGCTGTTCCCGGCGTACCAGGATGACGTCTTCGCCGCGGTCGAGGCCGCGGCCGCCGGCAAGCTCGACACGGTGCTGTCCATCGCCGGCAAGCAGGAGCGCGAAGAGGCCACCGACGCCCTCAAACGTGAGGTGCTCGAGGCGCTGGCCCCGAACTTCGAGGGCCGCGAGGGCGAGATCGGCGCGGCCTTCCGCTCGCTGACCAAGAAGCTGGTGCGGGGGCGCATCCTCACCGACCACTTCCGCATCGACGGCCGCGGCATCACCGACATCCGCGCCCTGAGCGCCGAGATCGGCGTGGTGCCCCGCGCCCACGGCAGCGCACTGTTCGAGCGCGGCGAGACCCAGATCCTGGGTGTCACCACGCTGGACATGGTCAAGATGGCGCAGCAGATCGATTCGCTGGGCCCCGAGACCAGCAAGCGCTACATGCACCACTACAACTTCCCGCCGTATTCGACCGGTGAGACCGGACGCGTCGGCTCGCCGAAGCGCCGCGAGATCGGCCACGGTGCGCTCGCCGAGCGCGCGCTCGTGCCGGTGCTGCCGTCGGTGGAGGAGTTCCCATACGCCATCCGTCAGGTCTCCGAGGCGCTGAGCTCCAACGGCTCGACCTCGATGGGCTCGGTCTGCGCGTCGACGATGTCGCTGCTCAATGCCGGCGTGCCGCTCAAGGCGCCGGTCGCGGGCATCGCCATGGGCCTGGTGTCCGACACCGTCACCGGCGCCGATGGCACTCAGGAGAAGCGTTACGTCGCGCTGACCGACATCCTCGGCGCCGAGGACGCGTTCGGCGACATGGACTTCAAGGTCGCCGGGACCAGCGAGTTCGTCACCGCGCTGCAGCTGGACACCAAGCTCGACGGTATCCCGTCGCAGGTGTTGGCCGGCGCGCTCGCACAGGCCAAGGACGCCCGCACCACGATCCTCGAGGTCATGGCCGAGGCGATCGCCGAGCCCGACGAGATGAGCCCGTTCGCGCCGCGGATCACCACCATCAAGGTGCCCGTGGACAAGATCGGTGAGGTCATCGGCCCCAAGGGCAAGACCATCAACGCGATCACCGACGAGACCGGCGCCAGCATCTCCATCGAGGACGACGGCACGGTGTTCGTGGGTGCGGCCGACGGCCCGTCGGCCCAGGCGGCGATCGATCGCATCAACGCGATCGCGAACCCGCAGCTTCCCAAGGTGGGCGAGCGGTTCCTCGGGACCGTGGTCAAGACGACCGCCTTCGGCGCGTTCGTGTCGCTGGTGCCCGGCCGTGACGGCCTGGTGCACATCAGCAAGCTGGGCAACGGCAAGCGGATCAACAAGGTCGAGGACGTGGTGAACGTCGGCTCCAAGCTGCAGGTGGAGATCGCGGACATCGACGACCGCGGCAAGATCAGCTTGATCCCCGTCGTCGAAGAAGGCACTGCGGACGCGTCGTCCGCTTCTGCCTCGGCGTCGGCCGCAGGGGAGTAGATCTGACGACCAGTCGCGCCGGCGCCGCTCGCACAGCGGCGCCGGCGCGCCCGTCTCCCCAGACGCGGGTCACCGGCACCCGCGAGCCGGCGGTGCGCCGCACGGTGCTGCCCGGGGGACTGCGGATCGTGACGGAGACGGTGCCGGGGTCGCGCTCGGCCGCGGTCGGCCTGTGGGTCGGTACCGGCTCGCGGGACGAGCACCCGGCGTCGGCGGGTGCGGCGCACTTCCTCGAGCACCTGCTGTTCAAGTCGACTCCCACGCGTACCGCGGCGTCGATGGCCGCAGAGATGGACGCCGTGGGCGGCGAGTTCAATGCCTTCACGTCCAAGGAACTCACCTGCTACCACGCGCACGTGCTGGACACCGACCTCGAACTCGCCGTCGACCTGGTCACCGACGTGGTGCTGCGCGGCGAGTGCCGCTCCGCCGATGTCGAGATCGAGCGCGAGGTGGTGCTCGAGGAGATCGCGATGCGCGACGACGACCCGGAGGACCTCGCGATCGACTGCGCGTCGGCGGCGCTGCTGGGCGACAACCCGCTAGGCCGACCCGTCACCGGCACCGTCGAGACCGTGTCGGCGATGAGCCGGGACCGGCTGCGCGGCTTCCACCGCCGCAGGTATACGCCGGAGCGCATGGTGCTCGCGGTGGCCGGAAACGTCACGCACGCCCAGGTCGTGCGTCTCGCACGGCGCGCGTTCGCGGGGCATCTGGACGAGGCCGCGGAGTCGGCGCCCGTACGGGCCGGCACCCGGCGCCTCACCGGCCTGCCCGAGTTCGATGCGGTGGGCCGCGACAGTGAGCAGGCACATCTGGTCGTGGGGGTGCGATCGTTCGGCAGGTTCGAGCGCGACCGGTGGGCGCTGTCGGTGCTCAACTCCGCGGTGGGCGGGGGCCTGAGCTCGCGCCTGTTCCTGCAGATCCGTGAGGAGCGGGGGCTCGCCTACAGCGTCTACTCCGCCGTCGACACCTACTCGGACACCGGCATGTGGTTCCTGTATGCCGGCTGCTCGCCCGAGCGGCTCGGCGAGGTGACCACGCTCGCCCGTGGCGTGCTCGAGGACGTCCGGGACAACGGCATCGCCGCCGACGAGCTGGCCCGCGCCAAGGGCTCGCTGCGCGGGGGGCTGGTGTTGGGGCTCGAGGACGCGCAGTCCCGCATGCATCGCATCGGGCGCAGCGAGATCCGCTACCAGAACCAGCGATCGGTGGCCCGCACCCTGCGGGATATCGATGCTGTGCGGCTCGAGGACGTCAATCGTGTTGCTCGTGAGTTGTTCTCGCGTCCCGTGGGCGGTGCGTTGGTGGGCCCGTACCGCAATCGGCGGACGCAGCCGCCCGCGATCCGTAGCTGGCTCGGGTAGGTTGCGGTCGTGACCACGATCTCGCACACCGCGGTGGCCCGGGTGCTCGTCGGTACCGCGTTCGCGTATGTGGCCGACTACCGTACCGTCCCCGACTGGTTCTTCGGCGTCTCGCGGTTCGTGCCCCTCGGCCACCTCGACCACGGGCTCGGCGCGTGCTTCGACGTCGCGATCAAGGTGGGGCCCAAGGCGATCCGGACCACCGTCGAGGTCACCGAGTTCGAGCCCGACCGGTTGATCACGCTGCAGTCGCAGGGCACGCACGGGGCCGTGTCGCGGTGGACGTTCGCACCCGGCGTCGACGTGGGCACGACCGCGCTGTCGGCCGAATTCGTCTACTCGTTACCCGGCGGATTCGCGGGCCGGGCCCTGGGTGCGCTCGTCGACCCGTTCGCGACGCAGGCGATCCGCGCCACGGACGCTGCGCTGCGCCGGAACCTGGAGCGCGCGGCGGGCTGAGTCGGCCTCGGCTCAGCCCGCCGTGATCTGCTGTTTGATCTCGTTCTTGAGCACCTTCCCCAGCTTCGAGCGGGGCAGGTCGTCCCACACCCGCACCTCCTTCGGGCTCTTCACGCTGCCGATCCGCTCCTTGACGAACGCCTTGACCTCGGCCGCGTCCACCGTCTGTCCCGTATGCAGCTGCAACACCGCGGTGACCCGCTCGCCCCACTTGTCGTCGGGCAGGCCGATCACGGCGCAGTCCCGGACGGAGGGGTGCTGCATCAGCGCGTTCTCGACCTCGATCGAGTACACGTTGAAGCCGCCGGTGATGATCATGTCCTTCGCGCGGTCCACGACGAACAGATAGCCGTCGTCGTCGAGGTAGCCGATGTCGCCGGTGTGGTGCCACCCGAACCGCGACGCCTCGGCAGTGGCGTCGGGATTCCGGTAGTACCCCGGTGACACCAGCGGCCCGCGCACGACGATCTCGCCGCGTTCGCCGGTGGGGAGTAGGTCGCCGCGCTCGGACATGATCGCCACCAGCGTCAGCGGGCTTGGGCGCCCCGCGGATCGCAGGCGCTCGGCCGCGAGCGAACCGTCGGGCAGGAAGTGCTCCGCCGGCGACATCGTCGAGATCATCATCGGGGCCTCAGATTGCCCGAACAACTGCGCCATCACCGGCCCGATCCGCGTGATCGCCTCTGTGAGCCGGGTGGCCGACATCGGCGCGGCGCCGTACCAGAAGCATTGCAGCGAGGACAGATCCGCGTCCGGCAGCCCTGCGTGATCGAGCAGCAGATAGATCAGCGTGGGCGGCAGGAACGTGTGCGTGATCCGGTGTCGCGCGATCGCCGCGAGGAAGTCGCCGACATCGGGTCGCCGCAGCACCACGATCTCGCCGCCCAACGCCATGATCGGGAAGCACAGCACGCCCGCCGCGTGCGTGAGCGGGGCGAGCGCCAGGTACCGCGGGCGACCCTCGAACGGGTAGCTCATCAGCGTGATCGCGCTCATCGCCTCGACGTTGTGCCCCGTCAGCTGCACGCCCTTCGGCGCGCCCGTGGTGCCGCCGGTGCCGACGAGCATCGCCACGTCGTCGACGGTGTCGGCCTGCCACGGCCCGTCGTCGGAGTCGGCGAGCCAGGCGGTCAGCGCCACGGCCCCCGCCACGGCACCGTCTGCGGCGGCGCCGTCTGCGTCCAGGCACACGAGGGTCGTCATCCGTGGCAGGTCGGTGCGGATCCGGCCGATCACCGGCGCGAAGGCCGATTGGTACAGGACCGCCGAGCAGTCGAACAGGTCGAGCAGCTGGCAGTTCTCGGCGGCCTCGTTGCGCGGGTTCACCGGGCACCACACCGCGCCGGCCCGCGAGATCCCGAAGACACACGCGAAGGCCGTCGGGTCGTTGGCCGAGAGGATCGCCACCTTCTCGCCCGGGTGGATCCCCGACCGCTCCAGCGCCCGCGCGACCCGCCACGACAGCGCCTGGACCTGGGCGTAGCTCAGCGAAGCGTCGTCGGCGGTGAGACAGAGTGCGTCGGGGCCGAGGCTCGCGCCCTTGTCGAGGTAGTCGATCAACCGCATCGCGTCACCGGTGGACCGTGAGCACCGGTTCGAGCACCAGCCCGAAAGCCCGCAGCTGCCCGAGCAACGTGCGGTGGCCGAACGCCTGGCACGCGGATGCGAAGCCGGTGCGTCGCGGCGCCTGCTGCAGCAGCGAGTATGCGCAGTACGCCTGGAGCAGGGCCGTCTGCTTGTAGTTGCAGTTGCCGTAGATGACGCAGTGCGCGCGCCCGAGCGGCCCGGAGGCGTACACGGAGTCGGTGGACGTGTTGATGCGCGTGTTCTCGCGCGGCGGCATCTCGGAGCGCACCTGGGCGGACGTCGCGGCCAACACCTCCAGCTTGGCGGCCTCGTCGAGGCCGGCGACCTGCTCGACCACGCCGGCGACGATCTGCGGCACGCCCAGCATGAGCGGCTTGTTCTGCACGCCGCCCAGGACCCGCACGTTCGCCACGCGCGGATCCCGCCTATACCAGACCGGGTGGCTGGTGCCGCCCCACGGCAGGGCCAGCCCCGTCTCGTGCTGCCCCGGCACCGTGACGGTCTCGAGGCCCTGGTCGGCCGGCCATTCGACGTACTGGTTCTGCTCCAGGTAGTACGCCTTCGCCAGCGCGGCGTTGACCAGGATGGTCAGGGTGGACGCCACCGTCGGGAAGCCCTTCCAGAACACCTGGATGTCGAGGGTGTCGAGGCCGTGGTTCTCGAGGCAGATCTCGGCCGCGATCTCACCGGTCGTGTACATCTGCGCGGTGCCGGGGGCGAGTAGCAGGCCCTTGTCGGCCATTCCCGCGGAGTACTTCTCGTCGCAGTCGATCAGCCAGTCCTGCTCGCCCGACGTGTCCAGGTAGTGGACCCCGGCCGCTGTGGCCGCCTCGACCACCTCGTGGCCCAGCGTCGCGAACGGTCCGACCGTGTTGCACACCACCTGCGCACCCGTGAACAACTCGGTCAGCGCGGCGACGTCGTTTCCCACCTCGGCGATCTCGTACGTCGCGGTCTCGATGCCCGGGACCCTCGCCAGCGTCTCCTCGAGCCGGGCGCGGTCCCGCCCGGCGGCGATGAACGGCACGTTGAACTCGCGCAGATACTCACATACCTGCTTTCCGGTGTAACCCGTTGCGCCGTAGACGATCACGGGGTGCTTGGTTGCCATATCGGCGGTCCTTTCGGGGAACTGGGGATCGGGGTCAGACCAGGGACGCGGTGGCGCCACCGTCGACGACGTAGGTGCCGCCGGAACAGAACGACGAGCGATCGGAGGCGAGGAACACCGCCAGCGGCGCGATCTCGGCAGGCTCGCCGAGCCGACCCTGCAGGTGGCCGATCACCGCGCCCATGTCGACGCCGAGAGCGCTCTCGAGCTCGGCCGTGCGGTCGAAGACCATGTCGGTGCCGATCCAGCCGGGGCAGATGGCGTTCGCGCGGATGCCGTGGTCCCGCATCTCGAGCGCGAGGGTCTTGGTCAGCGAGACGACGCCGGCTTTGGCCGCGCCGTAGTGGCCGATCGCGGGGGAGCCGCCGAACGCCTTGATCGAGGCGATGGTGATGATCGACCCGCCGCCCGTGGTGGACATCGCCGCGGCGGCGCGCGTCGCGCACAGGAACACCCCGTCGAGGTCGACGGACAGCACCGAATGCCAGTCGGCCAGCGACATCCCGACCAGGGGCCCGACTCGTGCGACACCCGCCGCCGCAACGAGGACGTCGACGCGGGAGCGCTCCGCGACCACCTCGTCGAACAGACGCCCGACTGCCGCCTCGTCGCGCACGTCGCACTGCTTGGCGGTCGCCGAGGCCAGCGCGGCGGCGGTCGCGGCGGCACCGTCGCCGTCGATGTCCACCGCCACGACGTGTGCGCCTGCGGCGGAGAGCGCCTCGGCGACGGCCCGCCCGATTCCCTTCGCCGCGCCCGTCACGACGGCGGTCTTGCCCTCGAGTACGCCGTTCATAGCACCCTCGCAGTCAGTGTGTTGTCCAAGGTGTAGAAGGAGCCGGTGATGAATCCGGCGTCGTCGGAGACCAGGAAGGCGGCCATCTCGGCTACCTCCTCGGCGGTGCCGAGGCGGCCCTGCGCGGCCGCGACCAGGTCGCCGAAGTCGGCGCCGGTCGCGGCCTCGAACGGGGCTACCAACCGGTCGACCATCGCGGTGCCGATGAAGGCCGGGCACAGCGCGTTCACCCGGATGCCGGCGTCGCGCAGCTCGATCGCCGCGGTCTGCGTCAACCGGATCACCGCGGCCTTCGTGGCGCAGTACGCGCCGAGCAGCGGTACGCCGGCGAGACCCGCCACGGACGAGAGGTTGAGGATCGTCCCCCTGGTCTGCGCCAGCGCGGCGATCGAGTACTTGATCCCGTAGAACGTGCCCTTGACGTTGACGTCCAGGATCTGCGCGAACTCCTCGTCGGACGTCTCGGGGATCGGCTTGCCGATCTCGATGCCGGCGTTGTTGACCATCACGTACAGCGCGCCGAATGCCGCGACCGCACCGTCGATCGCCGCACGCACCGATGCGGGATCCGTGACGTCGCACGCCAGGCCGACGGCGCCGCCGCCGATGGCCGTCGCGGCGGCGCGCGCGGTGTCGCCATCGATGTCTGCGAGCGCCACCCGGGCACCCCCGGCGGCGAATCGCTGCGCGATCGCCAGCCCCAGTCCGCGCGCCGCGCCCGTGATGAGTGCGGTCTTGCCGTCCAGTTCCACGTGTACCTCCTCGGTGAGATGTAGATCACACTAGAGACGGATTTGGACGGTCGTCAAGACTTTCCTTGACGAGCGTCCAAATCCGGCTTCCAGCGAGCCGTGCCGGGCGGCTACACTCGTGCCACAGCAGGGGATCCGAGGCGGGAACGATGGTGATCGACGATTCGCGGGTCGGCCGAACGCGTTCGCGGGTCGACAAGTTCGAGACGCGCCGCGTCCAACTGGCCGCCGCCGCGCTGCAGACCCTCGCCGAACTCGGCTATGCCCGCACCAGCCTGCGCGAGATCGCGCAGCACTCGGAGTTCTCGCACGGGGTGTTGCACTACTACTTCGAGGACAAGGACGACCTGCTCGCGGAGAGCGTGCGCCAGTTCGAGGCGGCGTGCGTGGGTCGGTACGACGACATCGTGGCGACGGCCGGATCCGCGGAGGGGTTGCGTCTCGACTTCGGCGAGGCCGTTGCGGCGACGCTGCGCGCGGATGCCCCGGTGCACCGGCTCTGGTACGACCTGAGGAACCAGAGCATGTTCGTCGAGTCGTTCCGCGCAGACGTGCTCGACATCGAGCAGCGGCGTTTGGAGATGATCTGGAACGTCGTGCACAGGCACGCGGAGCTGGGTGGGCGTGAGCCCACGGTCTCGCCGGAAGCCGCGTACGCCACTCTGGACGGGTTGTTCCAACGGGCGCTCCTGCGGCACATGGACGGCCGTCCGGAGGCCGCGGACGAGCTACGGACGGCCGTGCGGGCGGCGCTGGCGGGGATGTGACCGCAGCGTCTGCCGGGTAGCGTCATCCCGTGGACGGTCGGCGCAGCGTGCGCACCAGTCGGCTGAACTCCTGGACCTGCACGAGCACGTGCTCGCGGGCGGCCTCCTCGGCCGTCGCCGCGTCGCCCGCGGCGACCGAATCGGCGATCCGGCGGTGCTCGGCCAGTGAACGGCGCATCCGGTCGGGGACCCGTAGCTGCAGCCGACGGTACGGCTGTAGGGCTCGCGTCAGCGCCGCGGCCTGGTCACGGAGGAACTCGTTGCCACACGAGTCGTAGACGACGCCGTGGAACCGTTCGTTGGCGTGGTAGTAGGCGTCGGCGTCGCCGGCGACTGCGTACCGCTCGCAGTCGGCGAGCGCTGCGCGTAGGTCGACCAGGGTCGCCGCCTCGATGCGACGCGACGCGAGCCGGGCGGCCATACCCTCGAGCTCGGCCATCACCTCGAACCGCTCGGCGAGCTCGAGCGCGTCGAGTTCGGTGACGTACGTGCCCTGCTTGGGGCGGATATATACCAGGCCGGAGCGTTCCAGTGCCTGCAGCGCCTCCCGGATCGGCGTGCGCGAGCAGCTGAACTCCTGCTCGAGCCGGGCGGGATCCAGGCGGTCGCCGGGGCGGTAGCGGCCCTCGACGACGGCGGCCTCGATCGCCTCGCGCACTCGCTGGGACTCGGGGACCCGCGCCATCCGGCACCTCCGTTCGTTCAGCCATTGTGCCCGCTACATCCATACCGTATGGTCGATGTTATATATAACAGAGATGGTATCGAATACAGCGGGGGTCGCATGCCGTCCGGCGCAGGTCCGGCGTCGGTCGTACGGCGTGATGATCGACTACCGGTACGACCCCGCCGCGCAGAGAGGAACCCCGCATGACCTTCCAGGCCATCCACCGCTCGTTCGCCGGCCGCGTGGCGGAGCGCCCCGACGCCACGCTGTTCGAACTGCCCGGCGGCCGGGTCGTCACGTACGGCGAGACCGCCGAGCTGGCGCAGCGCATCGCTGCTCGCCTGGTGGCCGACGGCGTCGTGGCCGGCGACCGGGTGGCGATGCAGGTGGACAAGTCGTGGGAGGCGATCGCCCTGTACCTCGCGGTCCTGCAGGTCGGGGGCATGTTCCTGCCGCTGAACACCGCCTACACCGGCCACGAGATGGAGCACTTCCTCACCGACGCGGAGCCCCGGGTCCTCGTGTGCTCGCCGGCGCGACTCGGCGAGTACGCCGGCCGCGCGTCCGAGTCGCTGGTCGTCGAGACCCTCGGCGCCGACGGTGACGGCACGCTGCTCGCCGGGCTCGACGCCGTCGCGCCGCACACGGACGTGTACGCGGCGGCACCGTCGGACCCGGCCGCGATCCTGTACACCTCCGGCACCACCGGCCGTTCCAAGGGCGCGGTGCTCACGCACCGTAACCTCGCCTCCAACTGCGCGGCGCTGACGGAGGCGTGGCGCTACACGTCAGGCGACCGACTGATCCACGCCCTGCCGATCTTCCACACCCACGGCCTGTTCGTCGCGATGAACCTGACGCTCACCACCGGCGCGTCGGTGTTCTACCTGCCCAGGTTCGACCTCGACACCGTCATCGCGCTGCTGCCGAAGGCCACCGTGCTGATGGGCGTGCCCACCTTCTACACCCGGCTGGCGGGCGACGGTCGGTTGGACCGCGAGCGCGTGGCGACGATGCGGCTGTTCGTCTCCGGCTCGGCACCACTGCTCGCGAGCGACCACGAGGCGTTCGCCGGGCGCACCGGCCAGGCCATCCTCGAGCGCTACGGCATGACCGAGACCTGCATGAACACCTCGAACCCGTACGACGGCGCGCGTAAGCCCGGCACCGTCGGGCCCGCGCTGCCCGGCATCGAGGTGCGGGTGGCCGACCGTGAGACGGGTGCGCAGGTGCCAGACGGCGAGGTGGGCAGCATCGAGGTCCGCGGCCCCAACGTGTTCGCCGGCTACTGGAGGCTGCCCGAGAAGACGGCCGCCGAGTTCCGCGCGGACGGCTTCTTCATCACCGGCGACGTGGGCCGGATCGACGAGGACGGGTACGTGGTGATCGTGGGCCGCGACAAGGACCTGGTGATCTCCGGCGGGTTCAACGTGTACCCCAAGGAGATCGAGGAGCTCATCGATGCGCATCCCGACGTGCTCGAGTCGGCCGTGATCGGTGTGCCGCACCCCGACTTCGGCGAGACCGTGGTGGCGGTCGTGGTGCTGCGACCGGGTGTCGACGCGGGAGCCGTGGACGGTGCCGGGATCCTCGCGTTCATCGCGCCGGATCTGGCCCGATTCAAGCAGCCCCGGGCGGTGCAGATCGTCGAGTCCCTGCCGCGCAACGTGATGGGCAAGGTGCAGAAGGCCGAACTGCGCAAGCGGTACGCCGGGCTGTTCACGGCCTGACCTGGGACGAGCCTGATCCGGCGGCCGCTCCGAGCAGAATGTTCTAGAATCGCACACATGGTTCTGGATTTCGCTGCCCTCGGCGAGCGGGTCGCTCAGGCTCGGCTACGCGCGGGCCTGACACAGGCGGAGCTCAGCGCCGCGATCGACGTGGACCGCTCCGGCGTCGCGAAGATCGAGACCGGGTCTCGCCGCATCGGTGCGCTCGAGCTCGCGCGTATCGCGGAGGCCACAGGGGAACGTATCGAGTGGTTCGTCACGGACACTCCCGCGGCGATCGTGTCGCACCGCAATGCCTCGTCGTCAGTCGATCGTGCGCCGACGATCGATGCGGTCGTCGAGCGCTGCGCGCGTGCCGTGGAGTTCGTCATCGCCCACGACCAGCGATTCGGTCAGTCTGCCGTGCGCTTGCCTGCGTATCCGATACCGACCTCAGGAAACGATGCCGAGACCCTCGCCGTCGCCGCGCGGCAGTTGCTCAAGGTCACGCCGCACGAGCCTGTGCGCGATCTGGTGGCGATGCTGAGCGGCATCGGTGTCTTCGCGTTCAGCGTGGAGTTGGGCCTGGACTCACCGGATGCGGCGACGATCCTGCTCGACCAGGGCGCCGTCACCGTCGTCAACGGGACCCGGTACGGCGGACAGCGGAGGCTGTCGCTGGCACACGAACTGGGCCATGTCCTCGTAGCGGACCAATACACGGTGGACTGGCGGGTGGCGGGCGACAGCGGCAGTTGTGAGGGCCTGCTCGACCGGTTCGCACGCGCGCTACTCCTGCCCGAGGCGGATCTCATCCATCGCTGGGTGGAGTGGCGCGGTGGTGACGGCGGCCTGCGCCAAGCGGCAGTCAAGGCGGGCAGCTGGTACGGCGTCGACATGACGACCTTGGCCCGGCGTCTGTCGGAGCTGGCGATCGTGTCCACAGAGGACGCCGACCGGGTCCGAGCTGTCCGAACGACGCAGGCCGACATCGTCACCCACGGGCTCGTGGTCCGCGACTCGGCGGCCGCCGGCGCTGTGCCGCGGGCCTACGCGGCCGCCGTCGTGCGACTGTACGAGCGCGAGGCCGTCAGCCCTGAGCGCGCGTTGGACCTGATGTTCGACACATGGGGCCCGGATGACCTGCCTCCGCTGCCGACGCTCCCGGAATCGGCGATCTGGCAGTTCGTCTCGTGACGGATGTCGAGGGCGCCCTCGTCCTCGACACGGGTCCACTGAGCCACCTCGCGCAATCCGGGTGGCTGGGCGTTCTGCGATCTGTGGCGGGGGAGCGGCAGGTCGTGATCACCGACGCGGTCGAGGCGGAGCGACGCATGGGACTGCCTGGCCGACCGCACCTTCAGATGGTGCTCGACTCGGACTGGATCGTTGTCGAGCGATTGGAATCGCCGAGCGAGATCTCCGCGTTCGCCGATGTGGCCGCGCGGCTCGTGGTCGGCGATCGGAACGTCGGCGAGGCGTCGGTCCTCGCGTACGCCCGGGTACACCGTGCGACCGCGGTGGTCGACGACGGTGCGGCTCGCACTGCGGCACAGGAGATGAGGATCGCACGGAAGGGAACACTGGCTCTGCTGTGCGACGCGATCCGCGGTGGACTGCTCACCATCGACCTGGTGAGCGACATAGCCGATCATCTGCTCGCCACAACCTACCGCCTCCCGTTCGCGCCTGGCGGCTTCGAGCGATGGGCTTCGGAGCAGGGGCTGGTGTGACAGCCTGAGCGGGCGTCCGCTGAGCGATCGTAAGAACAGGCCCTACGGGAAGCGCCTACCCACCTGCAGATGCAGGCGGGTAGGCGCTTCCCGTGGGGGAGTGGGCCGGGGCTACTTGTAGGTCGGTCCCGAGTTGTTCCACATCGGGGCGATCTGGCCGTCGGTGTTGTCGATCACGCTGCGGCGCACGGCGAACCAGCCGGCGACGAGCAGGACCGCCAGTACCGGGATGCCGATCACCACCACGATGAAGTCGGTCTTCTCCCAGAAGTGCGTCGAGCTCTGCCAGCCGGATATCGCCATGCCGGCGAGCACGAACACCAGGAACGCCAGGCCGATGTAGCTCGTCCAGGGCGAGAGCGGTGCCCGGAAGGAACTCGGCGGCAGCACACCGCGGTCCGTCAGCTGCCGGAACCTGATCTGGCAGGCGAAGATCGAGCCCCACACGAAGACGATGGCGACCGACGCAGCCTCGAGCGCGATGTCGAACGCGTCCCCGGGGAACTTGTAGTTGAGGAACGCGCCGAGCAGGTAGATCACGGAGGTGCCGACGATGCCGACCCACGGCACGCCCGACGGGCTCATCTTGGTGGCGATCCTCGGCGCCTCCTTGCTCATGCCGAGGCTGCGGAGGACTCGCCCGGTGGTGTAAAGACCGGAGTTCAGCGAGCTCATCGCCGCCACGATCAGGACGGCCTGGATGACGTCGGCCATCCATCCGAGCCCCATCCTCCCGAACACCGTGACGAAGGGAGACACGTTGACGCCGTTGACCTTCTCACCGTAGACGGTGGCCGGCAGCATACACACGAGCAGGAGGATCGAACCGCAGTAGAAGATGGCGATACGCATGATCACCGCGTTCACGGCCTTGGGGACCTCACGCGCCGGGTTCTCCATCTCGCCGGCTGCGATGCCCACCATCTCGATGGCCGAGTAGGCGAAGACGACGCCGGACATCACGAGGATCGGCCCGTACCAGTGGAAATCGCCACTGGTGGGCCAGAAGCCGCCGGGATTGCTCCACAGGTTGGAGATGCCGGCCCGGTGCGCGCCGGCGCCGGAGCCGATCTTGATCGAGCCGACCACCATCACGATGCCGACCACGAGGAAGATCACGATCGCGCCGACCTTGAGCACGGACGCCCAGAACTCGAACTCGCCGAACGCGCGGGCCGAGAGCAGGTTGATGACGAGCACCACCGCGAGCGCGATGAGAACCGTCAGCCAGGACGGCATGTTGGCCCACCAGTGCTTGACGTAGGCGCCGACGGCAGAGAGCTCGGCGATGCCGGTGAGCGCCCAGTTCAGCCAGTACATCCAGCCGGTCACGTAGGCGGCCTTCTCGCCGAAGAACTCCCGCGCGTACGAGACGAACGCGCCCGATGTCGCCCGATACAGCACCAGTTCGCCCAGTGCGCGCATCAGGAAGAAGGCGATCACGCCGACGAACGCGTAGCTGAACAGCAACGCGGGGCCGTTGCTGCCCAGCCGAGAGGCGGAGCCGAGGAAGAGGCCGGTACCGATGGCGCCGCCGATGGCGATCATCTGCACCTGGCGGCGGCCGAGGGATTGCTTGTAGCCCTCCTGCTCGGCGGCGAACTTGTCGACCTGTGTCATGGGTTCACTTTCTTGAGATTCGCATTAGGTACTTATCGCGTTCGGATGGCAAATCTAGCCCTGTGCCACCGTTGCGTGGGGACGTTACGTGGATATGACCGGATGATGACTGGGGGACCTGATGTGTAAACATGTGGCATGACCGACTTCTCGGCCCCTGAGCAGCTGGTGGCGTTCCTGGGGCGGTACGCGCCGTTCGACGGCCTCGACGGTGACGAGCTGGGCCGCCTCATCGAGGAGTCGGCGCTGCGCGACTTCCCCGAGAACGCGGTGATCCTCGACGGGCTCTCGTCGTCGCCGGAACACGCCTGGGTGGTGCTACGGGGGAGGGTGGGGCTGTGGAACTTCCCGACGGTGCCGCTCGCCCAGGGTGCTGAGCTGCCCGGGCTGGACGACGTGGTGGGTCCCGGTGGGGTGTTCGGCTATGTGGTGATCCTGGCCGGCGCGAAGGGCGGCCCGCGCGCGGTGGCGCTGTCCGACGTGACCCTGCTCCGTCTGCCGGCGTGGTCGGTGGCCCCGATGTTCTCCACGCCGGCGGGCGCGGCGTTCCTCGCGAGCGAGCTCGCGCGGGAGCCCGTCGTGCAGGGCGTCGCGTCGGAGCGGCGAGAGCGCACCGCGGCCGAGATCGTGCGGCGCGACCCCGTGGTCTGCGGGCCGGACGTGACGATTCGGGACGCGGCCGTGCAGATGACGGGAGCCAGGTCCGGCTACGTGGTGGTGAGCGGGCCCGACGGTCCGGCCGGCATCGTCACCGACCACGACCTGCGCGCACGGGTGATCTCGACCGGTCGCCCCGTCACCGACCCCGTCGGAGAGGTGATGACGGCGCCGCTGTATTCGGTGCAGGCGCAGGCGATCTCGTCCGACGTGCTGATCGATATGCTGGACCGCAAGCTGCACTACATGCCCGTGCTGGACGACGGTGGCGGACTGCTCGGTGTCGTGCAGGACGTCGACTTCCTGACGTCGCCCACCACGTCGACGTTCGCGCTGCAGCGGCAGATCGAGCACGCGCCTGCGTCGGATCTGCCCGAGCTGGGCCGCCGGATCCGCGACATCTTCCCGGTGCTGTTGCGGCAGCAGGAGAATCCGCGGCACATCTCGGGCGTCGCGTCCGTGGCGACGGAGGCGATGGTGCGGCGGTGCATCGAGCTCGAGCTGCCGGTGCATCCCGACCTGCAGGAGGGCGACTTCACGTGGCTGTCGCTGGGGAGCGTCTCGCGGCGCGAGGTGATGCCCAGCTCGGACGTCGACAGCGCGATCATCCTCACCGACCTGCCGGAGGGCACCCCGCGAGCGGACGTGGAGCGGAAGAGGTCGGCGGCGCTGGCGCTGGCCGCGGCGGTTCACACGCGGCTGGAGGAGTGCGGCATCCCGTCCGACACCAACGGCGCCGTGGCCGCGACGCCCCGGTTCTGCCGCACCGAACGGGAGTGGCTGGAGGCGGCGTCGGCGTGGATCGCCGACCCGCTCACCAACCAGGCCATGATGATGGCGTCGCTGCTCATCGACGCGCGGCCGGCATGGGGCGACCTGGCTCTGCAGCCGGTCGCGGGTGTGTATCAACACCTCTCGGAACATCCTCGGGCATTCAGGCTGATGTTGCGCGAATCCCTGACCACGAAGGCCAGGATCCGGTCGCTGCGGGACGTGATCTCGTTGCGGGGCGGCACCTTCGACATCAAGTCGCACGCGCTGGTTCCGATCGTGAACATCGCCCGCTGGGCGGCACTGGCACGGGGGTCCACCAAATTGCAGACCAGGAGCCGACTCGCTGCCGGATCCGATTCGGCTGTCCTGCCGGATGATTCGGCGCAGGTCCTGGCAGAGGTCTTCTCGGTGTTGATGCGGCTGCGGCTCGAGCACCAGGTGGCGCAGATGAACGCCGGCCGGGGGCCCACCGACATCATCGCTATCCGGAGCATCTCGCCGCTGTCCCGGAGTCTGCTCGAACAGTCCGTCCGAGAGATCGCGGCCGTGCAGCGCCGGATGAGCAACCTGGCGACCTATCTCGACGGCTCCGAGTGGTGAGGAGCCGCCGAGGACGGTTCGCCGGGTGCCGTGGGTCAGGCGCGCAGCAGCGTCCGGTAGTCGACCGCATCGATTCCGAGCGCCGCACCGACCTTCGCGTTCAGCAGGTCACCGTCGTGCGTCGAGAGGCCGGCGGCCAGCGCCGGGTCCGTCGCGCACGCAGCACGCCAGCCGGAGTCGGCTAGCCGCAGGACGTACGGCAGTGTCGCCCCCGCGAGCGCGAAGGTCGAGGTGCGCGGCACCGCGCCAGGCATGTTGGCGACGCAGTAGAAGACGGTCTCGCCGACGGTGAACGTGGGGTCGTCGTGCGTCGTGGGGCGCGAGTCGGCGAAGCAGCCGCCCTGGTCGATGGCGATGTCTACGAGCACGGCGCCCGGCTTCATCCGGTGCACCAGCTCGGTCGACACCAGCTTCGGCGCGGCCGCGCCGGGGATCAGCACTGCGCCGATCACGAGGTCGGACTCGATCACCGCCTCCTCCAGCGCGAGCGCCGTGGAGTAGCGGGTCTGGACGTGGCCGCCGAACTGGGCGTCGATGTGGCGCAGCTTGGCGATGTCGAGATCGAAGACGGTCACCTGGGCGCCCATCCCGGCCGCGATGTGCGCGGCATTGACGCCGGACACGCCGCCACCGATCACGGTGACCTTGGCCGGCGCGGTGCCCGGGACGCCACCCATGAGCTGGCCGCGACCGCCGTGGGCACGCATCAGGTGATAGCTGCCGACCTGCGGCGCGAGGCGCCCGGCCACCTCGGACATCGGAGCGAGCAGTGGAAGCGACCCGTCGGCGAGTTGCACGGTCTCGTAGGCGATGGACGTGGTCTTCGACTTCAGCAGCGCGTCCGTGCACGGCCGCGACGCGGCGAGGTGCAGGTAGGTGAACACGGTCTGGCCCGCGCGCATCAGCGCGTACTCGGGCGCGATCGGCTCCTTGACCTTCAGTAGGAGGTCCGCCTGCTCCCAGACCTGCTCGGCGGTGGCGAGGATCTGCGCGCCGGCGGCCTTGAAGTCGTTGTCGGTGATGGCCGAACCCAGTCCGGCGCCGGCCTCGATGACCACCTCGTGCCCTCGGCGCGCCAGCTCGGCGACGCCGCCGGGGGTGATGGCCACGCGGTACTCGTTGTTCTTGATCTCGGTGGGGATTCCGACGCGCATGGTCTCAGCTCCTGTGACGTGGTGTGCGGTACGACACAAGGATGAATAACGTTCGACCACATCGCAATACTGCTGTCGAAAATTCTGTAAGGTGATGGTATGGGTAACGGATCACCGGCGGAATCGGATTTTTCGACTCCGCAGCTGAACAATCCGCGGCCGGTCATGGACGAGGTCGACCGCCGGCTACTGGGGCTCTTGCAGGTGGACGGGCGGATGTCGAACGTGGCATTGGCCGAGGCCGTGGGGCTGGCACCGTCGACCGTGCACGCGCGCGTCCGACGCCTGGTGGACACCGGCGTGATCCGCGGCTTCTTCGCCGACGTCGACCCCGCAGCGGTCGGCCGACCGCTGCGGGCCATGATCGCGGTGTCCCTACGGTCCGAGCATCGCGGCCGGATCCGTGACTTCGTCGCCACGGTGACCGGCCTCGACCCGGTCATCGACGCGTACTTCCTGGCGGGTAACGACGACTTCCTGCTGCATGTCGCGGCATTCGATACCGACGACCTGCGTCGGTTGGTGGAGTACCTCAACTCCCGCGAGGAGGTCGCGAGCACGCACACCTCGCTCGTCTTCGACCACGTCCGCGGCTGAGCCGACTCGGTCCCGACCACACCTTGCATTGGTTGGTAGTACCTACTATATTTTGGTTGGTACTACCAACCGAAGGAGCAGTCATGCATGCCGCAGTCGTCACCACATTCGATGCCCCGCCCCGCTACCTCGAGTACCCGGAGCCGGTCGCCGGGCCTGATGAACTGGCGGTCGATGTGGTCGCCGCCGCCCTGCACCAGCGGGTCCGTTCGCAGGCCGACGGCTCGCACTACACCAGCACGGGGGAGCTCCCGATCGTTCCCGGCATCGACGCCGTCGTCCGCGATGCCGACGGCCGGCTGCGGTACGCGCTGCTCGACGACACGGCGTTCGGCACCATGGCGGAGCGGACGGTGATCGAGGCGCGGCGCAGCGTGATCCTGCCCGACGGCGTCGACCCGGTCGCCGTCGCTGCGGCGATGAACCCCGCGATGTCGTCGTGGGTCGCGCTGCGGCGGCGGATCGACTTCGAGGCGGGGCAGAGCGTCCTCGTGATCGGGGCGACCGGCAACGCCGGGCGCGTGGCGATCCAGGTCGCCAAGCGGTTCGGCGCGGCTCGGGTGATCGCCGCCGGCCGCAATCGCGAGCGGCTCGCGGAGCTCGGCGCGCTGGGCGCCGACGAGGTGTGCACCCTCGACGGGCTCGCCGCCGCCGCGGATGTCGACGTCGTGATCGACTACCTCTGGGGCGCCACTGCCGAGCACGGCCTCGTGGACATGCTGACCGCGCGCGCCGACCGCGGCCGACCACTCACCTGGATCCAGATCGGGTCGATCACCGGTGCGACGGCGGCGATCCCCTCCGCAGCGCTGCGGTCCGCCCGCCTGAGCATTGTCGGCAGCGGCGTCGGATCGGTACCCGGCCGCGACTACATCGCCGAGCTGCCGGCCATCGCGGAGGCCGCGAGCGCCGGCGCCTTCGACGTGCGCACACGGACCGTTCCGCTGCGCGACGTCGAGTCCGCCTGGACCGAGCCGCTCGCATCGGACGAGCGGATCGTGTTCACGCCGTGACGATCACGGCGTGTCCGGGATGGCGCGATCAGACGTACAGCGTGCCCGGCCGGCCACCGTCGGCCTCGAGGACCGCGCCGTTCAGCGCGGCCGCCCGCGGGGACGCGAGGAAGCAGACGATGTCGGCGATCTCGGCCGCGTCGACCACTCGGCCGAGCGCGTTCGCCTCTGCGGAGGCCAACCGCCCGGGCGTGAGCTCGCGCGAGTCCGTGCGCGTCATGCCCGGGTGGACGACGGTGACGGCGATGCCGTCGGGTCCCAGCTCGTCCGCGAGGTTCTGCGCCAGCGCGACGACGCCGATGTTGCGGATCGACCCGGCGATCGAGCCGGTGCGGCGCGCGTTCATACCCGAGACGTTGATGATGGCGGCGCCGGCCGGTGCCCCCGCCGCCGCGCTCGCCCGGACCGCGGCCCGCAGGTACGGTGCCGCGGCGCGGGCGACGCGCAGGTAGCCGAGCACCTTGGTGTCGACCTGCGCGAGGGCCTCGGCGGGATCGGTTCCCTCGATACCGGTGCCCACCGAGCTCACCGACGCGGGCTGCGCGGCCGAGTTCACCACGATGTCCAGGCGGCCGAACTCCGCGACCACGGCGTCGACGGCGTTCTGCACCTGCCGCGCGTCGGTGGTGTCCGCGCGCACCGTGAGCACGCCCGTCCCCAGCTCCGCGGCCGCGGCCGCGAGCGCGTCGGCTCCCCGGGCCAGCAGGGCGACGTGTGCCCCCTCGGCGAGAAGCGCCCGCGCGCAGGCCTTCCCGATGCCCCTGCTGCCTCCGGTGACGAGGGCCACGCGGCCCGCCAGCCCGAGGTCCATTACAGGACGATGACCGAGCGCAGGACCTCGCCGGCCTTCATCTTCGCGAAGGCGGCCTCGAGGTCGTCGATGCCGACGCGCTCGGACACGAACTTCTCCAGCGGCAGCCGCCCCTGCTGGTACAGGTCGATCAGCACGGGGAAGTCGCGCTCGGGCAGGCAGTCGCCGTACCAGGAGCTCTTCAGCGCGCCGCCGTGGCTGAACAGGTCGAGCAGCGGCAGCTCGAGCTGCATCTCCGGGGTCGGCACGCCCACCAGGACGACGGTGCCCGCCAGGTCGCGGGCGTAGAAGGCCTGCTTCCAGGTCTCCGGCCGGCCCACCGCGTCGATCACCACGTCGGCGCCGAACCCGCCGGTGAGCTCCTGCACGGCCTCGACCACGTCGGCGGCCTGGGAGCCGTCGATCGTGTGCGTAGCGCCGAGGTCCCTGGCCCACGCCAGCTTCGCCGTATCCCGGTCGATCGCGATGATCGTGGAGGCGCCGGCCAGCCGCGCGCCCGCGATGGCGGCGTCGCCCACGCCGCCGCAGCCGATCACGGCCACCGAGTCGCCGCGCGAGACCGCCCCGGTGTTGATCGCCGCGCCCAGGCCGGCCATCACGCCGCAGCCGAGCAGACCCGCGATCGCGGGGTCGGTGTCGGGCGCGACCCGGGTGCACTGCAGCTCGTGCACGAGCGTCTTCTCGGCGAACGCACCGATGCCCAACGCCGGGGTGAGGACGGTGCCGTCGGCCAGCGTCATCGGCGTGCTCGCGTTGAAGGTGTCGAAGCAGTACCAGGGGCGGCCGCGCCGGCACGCGCGGCAGCTGCCACACACCGCGCGCCAGTTGAGCACCACGAAGTCGCCGGGAGCCACGTGCGTCACATCGTCGCCCACCACCTCGACGACGCCCGCGGCTTCGTGCCCCAGCAGGAACGGGTACTCGTCGTTGATCCCGCCGTCGCGGTAGGCGAGGTCGGTGTGGCACACGCCGCACGCCGCCACCGACACGATCACGTCGCGCGGTCCCGGATCGGGGATCACGACGGTCTCCTTGGTCACCTCGGCGCCCTTGGACCGTGCGACCAGACCTGCCACTTCATATGCCATGGTCGTAATGTATCGGGCGATGAGCGAGATGGTGGTCGTGCCTGCCGAAGAACGGAGCTTCTGGCGCGGGGACGGGATCACGACGCGGCAGTCGTTCCCCTTCACCGGCAACTTCGACCTCGCCGCCAACGCGCACGGCCTGCTGCTGGTGCACAACGACGACCTCATCGACCCCGCGATGGGCGTCGACATGCACCGCCACCGCAACGCCGAGATCGTCACCTGGGTGGTGGAGGGCGAGATCTCCCACCGGGATTCGTCGGGGATGCGGGGGATCGTGCGCGCCGGGCAGGTGCAGGCCATGAGCGCCGGCTCGGGTGTCACGCACGCTGAGACCAATACCGCTCCGCGGCGCGGCGGCACCGTCGCCCGCGTCATCCAGATGTGGCTGCCGCCGGACGCGCCGGGCGGGGAGTCCGAATACCGGACCGCAGACGTCGCGTCGGCACTCGACCGTGGCGGGCTGGTCACCGTCGCCTCCGGGATGCCCGGGCACGTGCCTGCCGTCGCCATCCGCAACGACGCCGCTGCGCTGCACGCCGCGCGGCTGTCGGCGGGCCGCACCGTCGTCCTACCGGAGGCGCCGTACGGCCACCTGTTCGTGGTCACGGGCACCGTCGGCGTATCCAACGGCAGGGCCGGGGTCCACGCGTTGGGCGACGGTGACGCGCTGCGCACGCGGCGTGCGGGCGAGCTTTATGTGACGGGCGTACAGGACGCGGAGATACTCTACTGGGAGATGCACGCTGCGGCGCTGACCGCACTGTAGGAGGATCGCAGTGTGACTGTCGACCAGAGCGGCACCGACCATCCCGGTCCGACCCCGAACGAACACCCGTCCGTCGAGCATCCTTCCGTCGAGCACCGCCGGCTCGCCGAGGCGCCCGGACCCGACGGTCCATGGCGGCTGTGGGGGCCGTACCTCGCGGGCCGCCAGTGGGGCACCGTCCGGGAGGACTACAGCGACAGCGGAGACGCGTGGAGCTCCTTCTCGTTCGAGCAGGCGCACCGACGCGCGTACCGCTGGGGCGAGGACGGTCTGGGCGGGATCTGTGACCGCTACGGGTTCGTGAACTTCGGCCTCGCCCTGTGGAATCGGCACGACCCGATCCTCAAGGAGCGCCTGTACGGGCTGACCAACGACCAGGGCAACCACGGTGAGGATGTCAAGGAGTACTGGTGGCCCGTCGACGGGACGCCCACGCACAGCTGGATGCACTGGATGTACCGGTATCCGCAGGCCGAGTACCCGTACCGCGAGTTGCGCGAGGCCAATGCGGCGCGGGGCCGCGAGCAGCGCGAGTTCGAACTCGCCGACACCGGGATCATGGCCGATGACAGGTTCTTCGACGTCCACATCCGATACGCGAAGGCCGCGCCGGACGACCTGTGCATCGAGATCGAAGCCGTGAACCACGGGCCGTTCGCGGCGCCGCTCGACATCCTGCCGACGGTGTGGTTGCGCAACACCTGGGCGTGGGGGGGCGACGACCGGCGCGGCGATATCGCGCTGGTCGACGACCTGGCCGTGGGAGACGCTGCGGCGGTGCGGATCCGGCACGGGATGCTCGGGGAGTACTACCTGGTCGGGGAGGGCGCGCCCGAGGTGTTGTTCTGCGACAACGAGACCGACGCGGTGGCGCTGTTCGGGAAGACGGAGAACCTGTCGCCGTACCCGAAGGACGGCATCAACAGGCGCGTCGTGGAGGGCGACGCCGACGCGGTCGATCCCGCCGGAACCGGCACCAAGGCGGCGTTCTGGTACCGGTTCGGGTCGGTGCGGCCGGGCGCGAGTGTCACAGTGCGGCTGAGGCTCTCGCACATGCCGCCTTCGCTGGACACCTTCGGGCGCGGCTTCGACGCGGTCTTCGCCGACCGGCGCGAGGAGGCCGACGAGTTCTACTCGCACGTGATCCACGACGCGCTGCCCGACGCGGACAAGCACGTCGCGCGGCGGGCGTACGCCGGAATGCTGTGGAACAAGCAGCTGTACCGCTACGACGTCGAGAGGTGGCTGGCCAGCGACCCGGTCTCGCCCGCCTCGCCGGCCCGTGAGGAACCCGGCCGCCGCAACACCACGTGGCGGCACTTCTCACTGGCGGACGTGATCTCCATGCCCGACGAGTGGGAGTATCCCTGGTTCGCCGCATGGGATCTCGCGTTTCACTGCATACCGCTGGCGCACGTCGACCCCGAGTTCGCCAAGGAACAGCTGGTGCTGATGTGTCGTGAGTGGGCGATGCACCCCAACGGCCAGCTGCCCGCCTACGAGTGGGAGTTCGGCGATGTCAACCCGCCCGTACACGCGTGGGCGGCCTGGCATGTGTACCGCATCGACGGGTACCGCGACCAAGACTTCCTGGTGCGGGTGTTCACCAAGCTGCTGCTCAACTTCTCGTGGTGGGTCAACCGAAAGGACTCCGACGGCACCGGCGTCTTCGAGGGCGGGTTCCTCGGGATGGACAACATCGGCTTCTTCAACCGGTCCGCGCCGCTGCCCCCCGGGTTCCGGCTCGAGCAGTCCGACGCGACGAGCTGGATGGCCTTCTACTGCCAGCAGATGTTCAAGATCGCCATCGAGCTGTCGCGACACGACCCGGCCTGGCAGGACTGCGCGACCAAGTTCCTGGAGCACTTCCTCACCATCTCCAAGGCGATGAACTCCTTTGGCTCGCATAATATCTCGCTGTGGCACGAGGGGGACGGCTTCTTCTATGACGTGCTGGTGCGGCCCGACGGCACCGCCCTGCCGATGCGCGTGCGGTCGATGGTGGGGCTGCTGCCGATCCTGGGCGCCACCGACGTGCCCGCGTGGGTCGCCGAGCAGTGCCCGGACGTCACGTCCCGCCTGCGCTGGTTGCGCAAGCGCCGGCCCGAGCTGGTGGAGCCCGTGCTCTCGGCCGGCGACGGTGCCGATGGGTCGCGGATGCTGCTGTCGCTCGTGTCGCCGGAGCGACTGCGGCGGATCCTGGAGCGGATGTTCGATCCCACGGAATTCCTTGCGCCCTACGGCATCCGGTCGCTGTCGAAGGCCGAGCAGACGGTGTCCGAGGACATCGACGGCCGGCAGGTCACGATGCAGTACGAGCCGGGGGAGTCGTCCACCGCACTGTTCGGCGGCAACTCGAACTGGCGTGGGCCCGTGTGGTTTCCGGTCAACGTGTTGCTTGCCGACAAGCTGCGCACCTACGGCCGGTACTTCGGCGACGAGTTCACGATCGCCATCCCCACCGGCTCGGACAACATCTGCACTCTGGAACAGGCGGCCGACGTGATCGACGGTGGGCTCACCGGCCTGTTCCGGCCGGTGGACGGGCTGCGGCCGGCGGACGGCAAGCGGATCGAGGGGAGCCCCAACCCGCTCTGGGCCGACCACCCCTCGTTCTACGAGTACTTCGACGGCGACACCGGCGAGGGCCTCGGCGCCACCCACCAGACCGGGTGGACGGGCCTCGTCGCCCACCTGCACAACCCGCGCCTGCCCATGGAGCCGCCGCATCGGTCCACGGGACTGTAGGGATCGGGCGGCGCGCCGCTACAACCAGTTGCGGCGCCGGAACGACACGTACAGCGCCACGACGAGCACGATCATCAGGATCAGGCTGAACCAGAAGCCCGCGGGCTTGCCGTCGCCGGGGAACGGGACGTTCTGGCCGAAGTAGCCGGTGATCAGCGTGGGGACGGCGATGATGCCGGCCCAGCCGGTCAGCTTCTTCATCACCACGTTCATCTGGTTGTCCATCAGCGCGAGGTTGGTGGACCGCACCGACTCGACACCGTCGCGCAGTCCCTCCACCCAGTCGGCGGCGCGCATGGTGTGGTCGTAGACGTCCTCGGCGAACGGCAGCATGTCGCGCAGGCGCTCGTCGGCCGCTGTGCGCCGCACCAGCGTGCCCGCCACGTCCCGGACGGGCAGCACCATCCGACGCAGCTCGCCGACCCCCTTGTGCAGGGCGAAGGTCTCGGTGGCGATGCGCCTGCCCATATGATTTTCGAACAGGATGGACTCGAGGTCGTCGAGTTGCTCGTCGATGGACGCGATCCGATCGGTGTACCCGTCGACCACGGCGTCCAGCAGCGTGAGTTCGAGCATGCGGCAGCCGAACCGCTGCATGCCCGAGTTCTCGGTGATAGCGTCCGCGACGGCGTCGATGTCGAGGCCTTCGCCGAGCCGGATGGTGAGCATTCCGCCCGGCATCGCGAACATCGAGATGCGCGCCGAGCCGCCGTCGACGTCCACCGTGTAGAGCGCCGCGAACAGCACCTCCCCGTACCGCACGGCCTTCGGGCGCTCATGCGCCGTCAGCGCGTCCTCGATCGCGTGCGCGTCGAGTCCCAGCTTGCCGGCCAGCGGGGCGAGGTCGTCGGCGGTGGGGTCGAGGATGTCCGCCCACACCAGCGTGTCGGGGTCGTCGAGGAGGCCGGGAATGGTCGGGACGTCGGCCGGCAGCGACTCCTGCGCGCCGTCGCGCCATGCGTACGCGGTCACCTTCATGGCGGTAACCGTAGCGCCGGTAGGCTGGTCGGCATGCTGAACGTAGGTGTTCTGGGGGCCGGCGGCAAGGTCGGGCGGGCGATGGTGGAGGCGGTGGAGGCCGCGGACGATCTCGCGCTCGCCGGGAAGGTCGACGTCGGTGCCCCGCTCACCGACTTCCTCGACGCGGGCACCCAGGTGGTCATCGACTTCACCCACCCCGACGCTGTGATGGACAATCTGAAGTTCCTCGTGGACAACGGGATCCACGCGGTGGTGGGAACCACCGGGTTCACCGACGACCGGCTCGACACCGTGCGAGGCTGGCTCGCCGACAACCCCGGCGTCGGCGTGCTGATCGCGCCCAACTTCGCCATCGGCGCCGTGCTCTGCATGCAGTTCGCCGCCCAGGCCGCCAGGTACTTCGACTCCGTCGAGGTGATCGAGCTACACCACCCGCACAAGGCCGACGCCCCCTCGGGCACCGCGTACCGCACCGCCGAGCTGATCGCCGAGGCCCGCGAGGCCGCCGGGCTCGGCAAGGTACCCGACGCGACCACCGCTGAGTTCGACCGGGCCCGTGGCGCGCGCGTCGACGGTGTCCGGGTGCACTCGATCCGGCTCGCGGGGCTGGTCGCGCACCAGGAGGTGCTGCTGGGCACGCAGGGCGAGACGCTGACGATCCGGCACGACTCGTTGGATCGCAGCTCGTTCGTCCCCGGGGTGCTGCTGGGCGTGCGGAACATCTCCGACCGGCCCGGGCTCACCGTCGGGATCGAGCCGCTGCTCGACCTGTGAGCGGGCCTGCGGGCCGCTCGGTCCTGCCACAGCTCAGCGTGATCGCGTTCCTGGTGGTCGCGGCGATCGCCTACTTCTGCGTGATCGCGTTCTGGGCGTGGGACATCCTCAGCGCCGGCGGTGCCGCGAACATCGGCCTCGGGGTGGCGATCCTGGTGCTGCCGCTGATCGGGCTGTGGGTGCTGTGGGCCGTGCTGCGCAACGGGTTCGCGCATCAGCGTCTGGTCCGGCTGGCGCGCGAGGCCGGCCGCGACCTGGACGTCTCAGGCCTGCCGACGATGCCGTCCGGCCGCGTCCAGCGCGCCGCTGCCGACGAGTTGTTCGCCTCCGTGAAGGCGGAGTACGAGGCCGATCCCGACTCGTGGATCGCGACGTACCGGTTGGCGCGCGCGTACGACTATGCCGGCGACCGGTCCCGCGCGCGGACGTGGATGACCAAGGCCGTCGGGCTGGAGCGCGACCAACGGTGAGCCGCCTGCTGATCGTGCACCACACGCCCTCCCCGAACTGCCAGGAGATGTTCGAGGCGGTGATCGCCGGCGCCACCGATCCCGAGATCGAGGGGGTGGAGGTGGTGCGCCGCGCGGCGCTGGCGGTGACCGCCGCCGACGTGCTCGGGGCCGACGGATACGTGCTCGGCACGCCGGCGAACCTCGGATACATATCGGGCGCCCTCAAGCATGCGTTCGACACCGTCTACTACCCGTGTCTCGACTCCACCCGCGGGCGGCCGTTCGGGCTGTACGTCCACGGGAATGCGGGCACCGAGGGCGCCGAGCGGGCCGTGGACTCCATCACCGCCGGGCTCGGCTGGGTCAAGGCGACGGGGTACGTCGTCGTGTCCGGGACGCCGTCGAAGGAGCAGCTCGAGGCGTGCTGGAACCTCGGCGCGACGGTGGCCGCCCAGCTCATGGACGGGTAGTCGCGTCCGCGGCGGGGCGCTGCGTCCCGTGATGCGGGCCGGGGCACATCGTGGTCCCGCCGGCTCGTCGTACACCCACGATAAGAGACGTTTGTATTTCTTCGCTAGAGCGTCTATGGTCGGACTTAAGAAATGGATTCGACTCTTAATGGGGGTGTGATGTCCGACGCGAAGCCTGAATCGACCAAGGTCGATCCCGCCGTGTGGCGCGCAGTGGGGGCGGTGCTCGTCGGCGGGTTGGCCGTGTTGTTCGACACGACCATCGTCGCCGTCGCCCTGCACACGCTGGCACACGATCTGCACGCCTCCGTCGCGACGATCCAGTGGGTGACTACCGGCTATCTGCTCGCCCTGGGGGTGACGATCCCCATCGCGGGCTGGGCGCAGCGGGTGCTGGGCGGAAAGCGGCTGTGGATGATCGCTCTCGCGCTGTTCCTCGTCGGATCGATCCTTTCGAGTCTCGCGTGGAGCGCCGGGAGCCTGATCACCTTCCGCGTCGTGCAGGGTATCGGCGGCGGGATCATGCTGCCGCTCATGTCGACCCTGGTCGTCCAGGCGGCGGGTGGGAAGAATCTCGGCAGGGTCATGTCGGTCGTGAGTCTGCCCGCCGTGCTCGGACCGATCCTCGGCCCGGTGGTCGGCGGCCTGATCCTGAAGCATCTGCACTGGTCGTGGATGTTCTGGGTGAACGTGCCGTTCTGCGTCGTCGGGCTCGTCCTCGCCCTGATCGTGCTGCCGAAGGACGGCCCGGTGCGCCGGGTGCCGCTCGATATCATCGGCTTCGCGCTGATGGCGCCCGGTCTGGTCGGCGTGCTGTGGGGTATCTCGAACTCCAGTAGGACCGGCGGATTCGGCCGGACTGACGTCCTCGCGCCGCTGATCGCCGGGCTCGTGTTGCTCGCCGCGTTCGTGGCCTGGGGGCTGCGGCGCACGGCCCGCGCCCTGGTCGATGTGCGGCTACTGAAGCACTGGCCGCTCGCCTCGTCGTCGCTGCTGCTGTTCCTCTCGGGTGTCACGCTGTACGGCGCGATGATCCTCTTGCCGCTGTACTTCCAGGAACTGCGCGGCACGAGTGTGCTCATGGCCGGCGTGTTGCTCGTCCCGCAGGGCCTCGGCACGCTCGCGAGCCGTTCGCTGGCGGGCACGCTCTCCGACGTCATGGGCGCGCGCCGGCTGGTCCTGGCCGGTTTCCTCATCGTGCTGCTGGGCACGCTGCCGTTCGGCTTCGCCGACGCACACACCAACGAGTGGTGGCTGATGGCCGCACTCTTCGTGCGCGGCATCGGCCTCGGCGTCGTGACGATTCCGCTGATGGCGCTCGGGTTCCGCGGACTCGAGCGCTCCGAGGTGCCCGACGCGAGCATCATCACCCGAATCGCCAGTCAGGTGGGCGGTTCGTTCGGCGTGTCCGTGCTCGCGGTGATCCTCGCCGGCGCCGCATCGACCGGGTCGCTCGCCAGCGCGTTCCAGCAGTCGTTCTGGTGGGCCGTCGGGTTCGCAGGAGTCGGCGTGTTGGTCTCGTTTGCGCTGCCCGGGCGCCCCCCGGATGCGACGGACCTCTCGCCTCAGGCGTCCGCGCCGGTCCGCGGCCGGGTCGGGAGTCCAGAGAGGGCGGGTCGATGAGCCCCATCGAGGCGCGGGACCTCACGAAGCGCTTCGGCGAGGCCGTCGCGGTGGACGGCGTGACGTTCTCGGTGCGGCCGGGCGAGGTCACCGGATTCCTCGGCCGGAACGGTGCGGGCAAGAGCACGACGCTGCGGATGATCCTCGGCCTCGAGCGGCCGACGTCGGGGTCGGTCACCGTCGACGGCGGGCCGTACGCCGACCTCGTCGCCCCACTGCAGCAGGTGGGTTCGCTCCTCGACGCGCGGGCGGTGCAACCCGGTGCCACCGCCACCGATCACCTGCTCGCGCTCGCGCGGAGCAACGGCATCGGGCGCCGTCGTATCGGTGAGGTGCTCGACAGCGTGGGGCTCGGCGAGGTCGCACGGAAGCGGGCGGGAACCTTCTCGCTGGGCATGCTCCAACGTCTCGGTCTCGCTGCGGCACTGCTCGGCGACCCGCCGATCCTCGTGCTCGACGAGCCGCTCAACGGGCTCGATCCCGAGGGCATCATCTGGTTCCGCGGTCTGATGCGTCGGATGGCCGCCGAGGGGCGGACGGTCCTCGTGTCGAGTCACCTCATGACCGAGATGTCGGTCACCGCCGATCGCCTCCTCATCATCGGCGAGGGGCGGTTGCTCGTCGACAGCGACATGGTGACGTTCCAACGGGAGCACGAGCACGAGGAGATCCGTGTGCGGACACCGGACCCGCAGTCCCTGCGTAGTCGCGTCGTCGGCGCCGGCGGCACCGTCCGAGACCTCGACGCCACGTCCTTCGCCGTGAGCGGCCTCGACGGCCCCACGGTCGGGGGACTGGCCCTGCGTGCGGGCATCGAGCTGCACGAGCTCGCATCCGTGCGGCGTTCGCTCGAGGACGCGTTCATGGAGCTGACGGCGCCCGGTGCCCAGCGTGCACCCGCGCCCGCTCGTCCGGTTCCCATGCCTGCTCGTCCGGTGCTCGCGGACGTTTCGCCTACGCGGCCGGGCCTGTCGGACGGCGATCCCGCCGCGCTGGAGCGGCCGGCCACGCGATTCCGCGACATCGTTCGATCCGAGCTCATCAAGTTCCGCAGTACCCGCCCGGGGCCGCTCATCGTCGCGGGCTCGCTGATCGCAGGTGCCGGGTCTGCCCTCTTGTTCGCCGACTCGACCGCTCGGCGATACCCGGACTTCGACGTCGACGAGCGGCGCTTGTTCGATCCGACCCTGACCATCCTGCGCGGCCGGACCGTTCTCGAGGTGACGATGGGCGTACTCGGTGCGCTCGCGGTGACGTCGGAGTACGGGGCCGGCACGATCGCGCCGAGCCTCGCCGCGGTCCCCGACCGCGACCGCCTCCTGGCAGCGAAGGCGCTCACTACCGCCGGCATCGCGCTCGGGACCGGGCTCGCTGCCGGTGCCGGCGGATTTCTGGCCGGGCAGGCGCTGCTCGCGCGACGCGGCGTGCCGCACGACACACTCCGCAGTCCCGGCTCCGCCCGCGCCGTGCTCGGCAGCGGCCTCCACGCCACCATCGCCGCACTGCTCGGCCTCGGGATCGGCGTCCACACCCGCTCGACCGCCGGGGCGGTCTCGACGCTCTTCGCCGCCGAGTGGCTCGTGCCGGGGATCGGCCCCGCGTTCCCCGAACCCCTGCCCGCCCTGCTCACGAAATACTGGCTCACCGAGGCCGGCGCCAGCATCTTCGTCACCCGACCCGACCCTGAAGTCCTCGGCCCGTGGGCCGGCCTCGGGGTGATGACGGGGTCCACTGCGGCGGTGTTCGGGTCCGCGCTCGCCGCGTTCCGCAGGCGCGACGTGTAACGCGAGACCGTTCGCGGATGTCGGCTACCAGCCGTGATATGGCTGCGACGCGCCGAGATCGACCTGTGGGGCCCCGAATCCACCGCTGAGCGGCCCACGGGGCCGGATCCGAGGGGGCGCGCCGCTCAGCGGTTGATTTCGGTGCTGGCGCCGGTGAAGAACTCGACGAAGCCGAACGGTGCGCGCTGCCCGATGCACAGGTCGAGGATCTCCCACGCATCCACGGCGGTGGCGGCGCTGCGCGCGAACATCGCGGCCTCGTAGGCGGCGAGTGCGGTCTCGATGTCGTCGGAGTGCGCGGCGATCGCGGTGCCGAGCTCGGCACCGTCGAACATCGCCAGGTTCGCGCCGTCGCCGGACGGTGGCATCAGGTGCGCGGCGTCGCCGAGCAGCGTCACGCCCGGCACCCGCGCCCAGTGGTGGTCGTTCGGCAGGGAGTGGATCGTGCGGAGCACCGGTGCGGTCTCACCGTCGGTGAGCAGCGCGGTGAGTTCCGGTGCCCACCCTTCGAACTCGGTCGCGATTCGGGCAGTCGCGGTGTCGGCGTCGGCGAAGTCGATGTCCGCGAACCACTCGAGGGGACGGGCCAGCTGGACGTAGGTGTGCAGGACGCCGCCCGCCTCGCGGTGCGCAGCGATGGCCTTGCCCGGGACGGCGGCGTGCATCGCGCCGGTGCCGACCACCTCCGCGGCGGCGGGGTGGCGTTCGTCGGCCTCGTACAGGTAGGTCTCGACGAACGAGGTGCCCGTGTACTCCGGCCGGGCTTCCGAGAGCAGTGGCCGGACCTTCGACCAGGCACCGTCTGCGCCCACCAGGAGGGTGGTGACGACGGTGGCGCCGTCGGTGAAGGTCACCTCGTGCCGGCCGTCGCCGCGGGACCGGACGCCGGCGACCTTGCGGCCCCACTGCACGGTGCCGTCGGGGAGCGCCTCGAGCAGGATCCGGCGGAGGTCCCCGCGCAGCACCTCGGGGCGTCTGTCGGTACCGTCGTCGGGTTCGTCGTACAGGAGGTCGCCGCGCTGGTTCAGGATCCGCAGCGCCTCGGCGCCCTCGTGGATGATCGCGCGGAACTCGGGCGTGAGGCCGGCGGCTGCGAGGGCGGCCTGGCCGTCCTGGACGTGGATGTCGAGCTGGCCGCCCTGCCTGCGGGTATCGGGCGAGGCGTCGGCCTCGTAGACCGTGGCCGGGATGCCGTGGACGTGGAGGACTCGGGCGAGGGTGAGGCCGCCGAGGCCTGCGCCGATGATCGTTACCGGTGTCGTCATGATGGTTCCTCTCAAAGATTGGAATGGTGTTCCATAGAACACAGTTTGGAACATCATTCCAATCGTGTCAAGATGGGATCCATGAGCAGGACATCGCGCGCCCCGCGCCGCGCCGACGCGCTGTCGCGGGACCGGATCGTGGAGGCCGCGATCGAGATCCTCGACACCGACGGCGAGGGCGCGCTCACCTTCCGCGCGCTCACGACACGCTTGTCCACCGGCGCCGGCGCCATCTACCACCACGTCGCCAACAAGGACGAGCTGCTCGCGGCCGCGACCGACGGCGTGATCGCCGGCGCCCTGGCGGGACGCGACGCCGGTGAGCCGCGGGAGGCGGTCCGCGGCGTCGCGCTCGCGGTGTTCGACGCGATCGACGGGCACCCCTGGGTGGGGACACAGCTGTCGCGGGAGCCGTGGCAGCCGGCGGTCCTGCGGATCTTCGAGGGCATCGGCGGGCGGCTCGGGGTGCTCGGCGTCGCCGAGGCGGCACAGTTCGACACGACGACGGCGCTGTTGAGCTACATCCTCGGCCTCGCCGGGCAGTACGCGGCCGCCGCCCGCCTCCTCGAGCCCGGCACCGATCGGGAGGAGTATCTGTCCGCCATCGCAGACCGGTGGGGTCGGCTCGATCCGGTGGTGTATCCGTTCGTGCACCGGATGGCGGCGCAGCTGTCGACCCACGACGATCGCGAGCAGTTCCTGGCCGGTGTGGATCTCATCCTCGCGGGGATCGACACCTTGCGATAGGCGTGCGGCATACTGGGCGGCAGTCCGGCAGTCCGGCATTTCGGGCGGGAGTCGGGGGACTGGTGGACATCGAGGAGCGGCCGCCGTGGTCGGGGAGGAAGCTGGCGAGGCTGGGGGAGGCGCTCGTCGTCGGGACACCCGTGCCCGACGGGTGTCCGTCGTACGACGAGGTCGCCCTGTGGCACTTCGACCTCTGCGGGGAGGTGAAGATGAGGATCGCCGGCCGCAGCGATTGGGAATCGTTCGACGGCATGTTCAACGTGACGGCGCGGCCGAAGACGATCGATACGCTGCGGGACAAGCTGATCCGCGAGAACCGCTTGGCGCTCAACCACGTGCGGGATCTGGCAGGAGTTCGCGTGGAACTCGACGGTACGCTCGCGGAGCAGACCGCGTTCGCGGTCGAGGTGGATCGCGTCGTCGGCCACCTCGCGGAGATCCGGCGTGGCCTTGAGAGCACGACATTTCACCGAGCGAGGAAGCAGCATGCCGGGTATCTGGTCCAGTTCAACAAGCGGACGGGGCAGCGGCGGGTCGAGGAGTTCGCGGTCCCGCGTGATGCGATGCTTCGTCGGCTCGAACTCGAGCAGAGCGACGTAACACCGACATCGAGATCTGCGCCCTGGTCGGAGACTCGCTTCAGACCCTCCGGAGCACGCACTCGCGCTACTTCGGTGGTGAGGAGATGACCGACGCCGAGGCGGACCGTACGCTCCGGTCGGCACCCGCTGCACAGGCCACCCGCGCGTAACGCTCGTCGCGGGCACCGCGTTTCCGTCGGTGGCGGAAGTCGCCGCCCGAAGTGGTCGATATGTATCGCTGAACGAGCATGATCGACCACTCCGGCCGCCGCCACAACCCACCCGCGGGTGTCGACCCGGCCGGCGGATGCTGCGCACGTAGACTCGGGCCCGTGATCGAGACGCCGTACGAGGACCTGCTGCGCGACGTGCTGGCCACCGGGACGCACCGTCCGGACCGTACCGGCACGGGGACACGCAGCGTGTTCGGGCGGCAGCTGCGGTACGACCTCGCGCACGGCTTCCCCCTGATCACCACCAAGAGGGTGCACCTGAAATCCATCGTCTACGAGCTGCTGTGGTTCCTGCGCGGCGACTCCAACGTGAAGTGGCTGCAGGAGAACGGCGTGACCATCTGGGACGAGTGGGCGAGCGACGAGGGCGAGCTGGGCCCCGTCTACGGCGTGCAGTGGCGCAGCTGGCCGACACCGTCGGGCGAGCACATCGACCAGATCTCCGCAGCCCTGGAACTCCTGAAGACCGACCCCACGTCGCGGCGCAACATCGTCTCTGCATGGAACGTCGGCGAGATCCCGCAGATGGCGCTGCCGCCGTGCCACGCCTTCTTCCAGTTCTACGTGGCCGACGGCCGCCTGTCCTGCCAGCTGTACCAGCGCAGCGCCGACCTGTTCCTCGGCGTCCCGTTCAACATCGCCTCGTACGCGCTGCTGACCCATATGTTCGCGCAGCAGGCCGGGCTGGCGCCGGGCGACTTCGTGTGGACGGGCGGCGACTGCCACATCTACGACAACCATGTCGACCAGGTCCGAGAGCAGCTCTCCCGCGCGCCGTACCCGTATCCCCGGCTCGAACTGCGGCCTCGCGCAAGCATCTTCGACTACGAGTACGAGGACGTCGTGATCCACGACTATCGGCACCACCCCGCCATCAAGGCGGCGGTCGCCGTCTGATGATCGGGCTGGTCTGGGCGCAGGCCGAGAACGGAGTGATCGGGGCCGGCGGCGCTATTCCGTGGCGGATCCCCGAAGACGCCAAGCACTTCCGCGGCGTCACCGTCGGGCACCCGGTCGTGATGGGGCGCCGCACATGGGACTCGCTGCCCGACCGCTTCCGCCCGCTGCCGGGCCGAACCAACATCGTCGTGACGCGCGACCGCAGCTGGGCGGCCGACGGTGCCGTGCCCGCGGCGAGCGTCGACGCGGCGGTCCGGGAGGGGGTGCCTGCGGGCGGCGACCTGTGGGTGATCGGCGGCGGCGAGATCTACCGGGCTGCACTCCCTCTGGCCGACGTGCTCGAGGTGACCGAGGTCGCGGGGGAGTACGACGGTGACGCGTACGCCCCGGCGATCGACCCCGCCGTCTTCACGGTCGCGGCGCGGACCGAGTGGCTGGCGTCGTCCGCGGGGCCCCGGTACCGGTTCGTCACGTACCGGGCCCGCTGACACAGCGGCTTGCCAGCGGCGGTGTATCAGACCGGCATGACCGCCCGGTAGCCTTGTGACTCATGACCGCGTCTTTGCCCACCACGCCATTCGGTGCCGTCGCCGTCGCGATGGTCACCCCCTTCACGAGTGACGGGAAACTCGACGTCGCGGCGGGGCAGAAGCTGGCGGTGCACCTCGCCGACCAGGGCGTCGACGGGCTGATCGTCGCCGGGACCACCGGCGAATCACCCACCACCCAGCCCGTCGAGAAGATCGAGTTCCTTCGGGGGATCGTCGACGCCGTCGGCGACCGGGTCAAGATCACGGCGGGCTGTGGCACGTACGACACCGCCGAGTCGGCGGAGTTCGCCCGCGACGCCGCCGACGCCGGCGCACACGGCCTGCTGGTCGTGACCCCGTACTACTCGAAGCCGCCGCAGGCGGGCCTGCTCGCGCACTTCACCGCGGTGGCCGACGCGACCGACCTGCCTGTCCTCCTCTACGACATCCCACCACGCTCGGTGGTAGCCATCGAGACCGATACCCTGCGCAGACTCTCCGAGCACGAGAACATCGTGGGCGTCAAGGATGCCAAGGGTGATCTGGGTGCCGGTGCGGACCTCATCGCCTCGACCGGGCTGCAGTTCCTGTCGGGCGACGACCCGCTCAACCTGCCCTGGCTGTCCGTGGGAGCGGTCGGCTTCGTCTCGGTGATCGGGCACGTCGTCGCGCCGCAGCTCGTGGCGCTGCGCGAGGCGTACTTCGCCGGTGACGTCGCCGGGGCCCGGGACATCAATGCGTCGCTCGTACCGGTGTTCAAGGCGATGGCACTGGTGGGTGGTGTGACGTTCGCCAAGGCCGCGCTGGGCCTGCAGGGCATCGACGTGGGGGTGCCGCGGTTGCCCCAGGTCGCGCCGTCGGCCGAGCAGCTCGACCGGATTGCTGCGCTGCTGCAGCAGGCGGGGGTCGTCGCGTGACCTCTTCTCAGCGTCCGCGGTCCCGCAAGGTCTCGCGCAAGGCGGGTCCGCCGGAGGTGGCCCCGCCCGTGCCTGAGCCGGCCGCCCCGCCGGTCGTGGCCGAACCGCAGCATCAGGCTGCCCCCGCGCCCGTCCTCTCCGCACCTGCCGCGTCCGCGCCGCCGCCCGTTGCGCAGTCTCAGCCGGCACCGTCGGCGCCCGCTGAGGGGCGGAGCCCCCGTGCTCGCGGCGGACGGAACAACAAGGGCGGCAAGAACTCCGGACGCAGTCAGGGCGCGCCAGGCGGGCGCCCGACACCGTCGGCGCCCGAGCGGCTGGGCGTGCCGCCCAAGCTGAAGCGCGGGGCGCTGCGCATCGTGGCGCTGGGCGGGATCAGCGAGATCGGCCGCAACATGACCGTCTTCGAGTACGACGGCAAGCTCCTGATCGTCGACTGCGGCGTGCTGTTCCCCGAGGACCAGCAGCCCGGCGTGGACCTGATCCTGCCGGACTTCCGGCACATCGAGGACCGGATCGCCGACGTCGAGGCGATCATCCTCACGCACGGACACGAGGATCACATCGGCGCCGTGCCGTTCCTGCTGCGCCTGCGTCCGGACATCCCGGTGATCGGTGCCAAGTTCACCCTCGCGCTGGTGAAGGCCAAGTGCGATGAGCACCGCCTGCGGCCCAAGCTGATCGAGGTTCGCGAGGGCGAGTCGACGCAGCACGGCCCGTTCGAGTGCGAGTACTTCGCCGTCAACCACTCGATCCCCGACGCCATCGCCGTGGCGATCCACGTGGGCGGCCAGGTGGTACTGCACACCGGTGACATCAAGCTCGATCAGCTCCCGCTGGACGGCCGCCTCACCGACCTGGCCGGCTTCTCCCGGCTCGGCGACGCCGGCGTCGACCTGTTCCTCGTCGACTCGACCAACGCCGAGGTGCCCGGCTTCGTGACTCCCGAGCGGGAGATCGGGCCCGTGTTGGACAACGTGATCGGTCGGGCCAAGGGCCGCGTGATCGTGGCGTCGTTCGCGTCGCATGTGCACCGGATCCAGCAGATCGTGGACGTCGCGGTCGCCCACAATCGGCGCGTCGTGTTCGTGGGCCGATCGATGGTCCGCAACATGCAGATCGCGCAGGACCTCGGCTTCCTGCACCTGCCCGACGGGGTCGAGGTCGACCTGGACACCGCCGCGACGCTTCCCGACCACCGCATCGTGCTGGTGTCCACCGGGTCGCAGGGCGAGCCGCTGTCGGCGCTGTCCCGGATGGCGCGCGGCGAGCACCGCAACATCACCATCTCGCCGCAGGACCTCGTCGTGCTCGCCAGCTCGCTGATCCCCGGCAACGAGAACTCGGTGTTCGCGGTGGTCAACGGCCTGGCCAAGCTGGGCGCCACCGTCGTCACCCAGCAGAACGCGAAGGTGCACGTCTCGGGTCACGCCAGCGCGGGCGAGCTGCTGTACCTCTACAACGCGGTGCGCCCGCGCAATGCTATGCCCGTGCACGGCGAATGGCGGCACCTACGCGCCAACGCCGCCCTGGCCGTGGCGACCGGGGTGCCCGAGGACCGGGTCATGCTCGCCGAGGACGGCGTGGTGGTCGACCTGATCGACGGTGTCGCGAAGATCGTCGGACAGGTGCCCGTGGGGCACGTGTACGTGGACGGCCTGTCGGTGGGCGACGTGGGCGAGTCCACGCTGTCCGACCGCCTGGTGCTCGGCGAGGGCGGGTTCATCTCGATCACGGTCGTGGTCGATGAGGCGGGCCGCGCGGTCTCGACGCCGGAGGTGTCGGGGCGTGGCTTCTCGGACGACCCCGGTGCGCTCAAGGAGGCGGCCAAGCTGGTGGAGGAGACGCTGGGGCAGCTCGCGTCCGAGGGGGTCAAAGCCCCGCACCAGATCGCCCAGTCCGTGCGGCGCACCGTCGGGCGCTGGGTGGCTGCGACCTACCGGCGCAAGCCGATGATCGTGCCCACCGTGATCGCGGTGGGGGAGTAGCGACTACAGCGCCGTCTCGATCCGCTGGATCCGGCGGCGCGCCACCACCCGTCGCGCCGGCGGCCCGGCGACTAGTGTTCGGGGGGTGAAACCCGCTCGTATCGAACGCGCCGCCCTCGTCGAGGCTGCGCGCGCCGCCGGCCCCGACGCGCCCACCCTGTGTGACGCCTGGACTGTCCGTGAGCTGCTGGCTCACCTGGTGGTGCGCGAGTCGCGACTCGACGCGGCGCCCGGCATCCTGATCAAGCCGCTCGCCAAGTACACCGAGCATGTGCAGGCGGGGGTCGCTTCCCGGTCGTTCGATCGGCTGCTCAGCGAGGTCGCGGGCGGGCCGCCGCGGTTCTCGCCGTTCCGGTTGATCGACGAGCAGGCCAATCTGGCTGAATATTTCGTGCACACCGAGGACATCCGGCGTGCATCCCCGGGCTGGCGCCCGCGCCGGCTCGATCCCGCCGTCGAGCGCGGTCTCATCGCCGCCGTCGCCCGCATGGCGCGCCTGACCCTGCGTGGAGCGCCGCTGCGGATCTCGCTCACCACCGAGCGCGGGACCGTCGTCTCGGCCGGCAAGGGCAACCCGGTCGCGGTGATCGGCGCGCCCGGCGAGATCACGATGTGGGCGTTCGGCCGCGACGACGCACTGGTGACGTTCGAGGGCAAGGACGCGGATATCGACCTGTTGGCCAAGGTCACGCGCTCGCTCTGATTCGTGCGGCGGGCGAGTCCGTCTGTTACAAGTGTTGCGGTTGAGACGGGTGGGGCTCCTGACGATAAGCTGGGGCCATGGCAGGCAAAACGACCACGCGCACGCGGGCCTCGTCGGCGGGCACCGGCACGGCGCGCTCCGGGGGCGGTCGCCCGGCCGGGACGCGGGGAAGTCGGGAGGCCAAGCGGTCTTAGGAAGACAACCACTA